>JAIVJE010000194.1 GCA_020200195.1 Acidobacteriota bacterium
GTGCTGTGGGCGTACTTCGAGCCGGTGGCCCCGGGAACCGTGATGAACGTCGAAGTGCCATACGTGTTCCCGTTCGAAAACGTGCCGGTGACCGAGGGACCCGGCAAGGTCTTCGCGAGCGGCACTGCCGGGAGCACCCCCAGCGGAGTGAGGGCGACCATCGTCTCCGCGAGACGAGCAGACCAGGTCCTGAACGTGCGCCTGAGGATTGAGCCCGAGAAAGGGGAGACTGCCGATACTCTTCACAACCGGCTCGACTCGTATTTTTATTTCAAGGATGTCTTCCTTTTCGACCCGGTCGCGAAGCGCAAGTATCCCCTGGTCAAGGACACCGAGGGCTACTTCCAGGCTCAACCGCTCACCGTCAAGATGGACGGGGGCAGGTTCATCCACGACTGGCGGAAGACAACGCTCGTCAGCCTCACGTTACAGGCGCCGCCCGATACGGTCCAGCGGGCCGATCTCCTCTTGCCCCAGTTTCTGCCTTTCGAAGCCGTGACGATCGAAGGCCTCGGCGGGGCGGCGGCCGGCGGGATTGCCGCTGCCGGCACGACGCTGGGCCTCGAGGGGGCGCTGAAGGAGCTGAAAGCGGAGGTGACCGCGACGGAGATCAAGATCGACCTCGCGGCTGACGTGCTCTTCGACTTCGACAAGGCTGAGATCAAGAAGCAGGCGGAACCGAGTCTGCAGAACCTCGCCACGGTGCTCAAGGCGAACCCAAGCGCGACAGTGACCATCGAAGGGCACACCGACGCCAAGGGTGCGGATGCTTACAACCAGACTCTGTCCGAACAACGAGCCGCTTCAGTGAAGCAGTGGCTCGTGGCGAATGCTCGATTGAACGGCGCGAACATCTCGACTCGTGGTTGGGGGAAGTCCAAACCCGTCACGCATAACGCGAAGCCTGACGGGTCGGACGATCCCGAGGGCCGCGCGAAGAACCGGAGGGTCCAGGTTATCGTGCGCAAAGGCGGCTAAAGAGGCGCTCCTGAAGAGACGAACGGCTTATCTCCTCGCCGCTGTGCTGCTCGTGGCTGGCGCGGGTGTCGTCGTCTACTGGACGTTGCGCGGTGGTTCCGCGCAGCAGGCCTGAGCGGCGTCAACACGACTCAGGTTCCCCCTGGCCCTGGAAGGAGATGACACTGAAGGACGGGGTCTTCGATGTCAAGTCGTCTCCTCCGCTTGGGCCCGGCGCATTTGGGCTCCGGGCCGCGGCAGCGGCATGCATATGCATCTTCTTGAACAGAAGCGGCCGTCCGCGCCGCGATAAACGTGCCCCCACGATCGCGGCCAGCGGACGCACGATGGAACGAGTGTGATCTCGAGAGCGCCGCAATGGAGCAGCCACATGCTTCGTCGGATCTTCTTTGGCGGCGTGTTTCTCTTTTTAGGCGCCATCTTCCTCTTCATCGGCGGCAGTACGTTTCTCGAAGAACAGCGCTATCAACAGCGGGGCGTGCGAGCGCCAGCCGTCGTGACAGGCAAGGCATTGCGCGTTGCGACAGCCCACTCCGCCACGGCCTATGAAATTTCTTACCGGGTCAACCCGGCTGAAGGAACACCCTTCGAGCAGACCGAAAGCGCCAGCGTACACTTGTGGGAACGCGTTGAGCGTGGTTCGCCGTTAATGGTTGAGTACGTCCCAGCCCAATCGGAGTCGGCGCGCGTGGTGCTGGAGAGATCGGATCAGACCACTGAGATGGCATTCGCCCTGAGCACCGGCGGTGTCCTCGCCCTCATCGGTGTCTTCGTGATCGTCAAAGGCGGCCGGTGGCTTTCGTCGTCTGCCACGGCGCCGGCAGTGACAGAGCCAGTCGAAGTGGCGCTGGGCGCTGCGGTGGCAAACCAACGATCCTTCTGGCCCCTTGCCCGAAGATCATTTGGATTCTGGTTTGGCGGAATCGCGCTCCTCATCGGCCTGCCGTGGTTCGTCGTCAACGGCGTCTTTCCTTTCTATAACGACTGGCGGTTTGCTCAAGAGGGACTCTCCACAACGGGCATCGTCCTGACGAAGGAAATCAGGTCCTCGGGCAGGGGCAGCAACCGAACGCAGCACTACGAAGTGACCTACAGGTTCGAGGTGTCGGGCGACCCGATCGAAGGACGCGACGAGCTGTCGCTGGAGGACTGGGAGCAGTTGGTTGAGCGCGAATCGGCAGACGTGCTGTATCGTCCCGGGAAGCCTTCGTCCAACCGTTTGGCAGGCGACAGGCCGTGGGTCAGTCAGACGTTCTTCGGATTACTCGGATTGGTCTTCGCGGTGGTCGGGAGCACGGTGTTCGTGCGCGCCGTTCGCAATGCCCGGCTCGTATGGCATTTGCGGCAGAACGGCGTCCGCACGCAAGGGACCGTCACAGAGCTGCAGGATCTGAAACTGAAACTCAATGGTGCGCAACAGTGGCGGCTGCAATACGAATACCGCGACTTCCAGGGACATCCTCATCTGAAGACATTCGACATGCCGCAAAACGAGGCGCAAACGTGGACGGCCGGGGATGTCGGCGCCGTTCTTTACGACTCCACGCGACCGACTGAAGCCATGTGGCTTGGCCGCGAAAAGACATGAGACTCTGGGGCAAGGTGGTGAGCGGCTCGTTGTTGGTGTTCGGAGCCGTCTTCGCGGGCGTGGGTCTCTTCGTGCCGGAAGCGCGCGCGGCTTGCTTCGGGGCCGCGGCCATTTGTGCAGCTGTCGCGCTCGTGGGTGTGCCGCTTATTGTCCGCGCATTCATGTTGTTCACGGGCGATGAGGAAGTGCTGGAGCATGGTCTCAAGGAGACGGCGACCGTCACAACGATCGAGCCGACCGGTTGGCGTTACAACCGGCAGTACCCGATTGTCCGTTTCGGACTGCGCATGCAAACCGACGGCGTCGCGGTCACGATCAAACAGGCCGTCCGCCCCGACGTGCTTCTTCGGCTTGCGCCTGGCGCGATCGTCAACGTGCGTGTGGCTTCCTCGGACCGCCGGCGGGTTGTCATCGACTGGCGTGAACCCACTCGTGATTCCGCAGTGGTCCGATAAGCGGACACGTCCGCCCCTACGTCATCTATTGATCTTGAGAAACACCGCTCACGGTTGATCAAGCGATGCAGTACGCCATCGATCACTATCCGACGGTCAGGGCGGCCCTCGAACAAGTCAACGTATCCACGGCGGGTATCAGCGTTGCGCGCGCGGCGCGTGGTCGCGGCATCTCTGCGCCACCCGGCTTACCC
>JAIVJE010000195.1 GCA_020200195.1 Acidobacteriota bacterium
GTACTTCAACGTGGCCGTGCCGTCCGCCGGAACTGGAACGACGAACTCCGCTGCCCACGCGGCCGTTTTCTTCCACTGATGCGAGGAGCGCAGCATGTTCCACGTGCCGCCCAGCGGTTCGCTCACTTCGACCGTCACCGGCGTGGGTTTGTGGTTGCGCACCGTGATCGCGTATTCGAGCTCGTACGTGGAGGTCGCAATCTTGCGGAAGTCGATCTGGCTGCGCTCGCAGATCACATCGAAGGCGTTGCCGATCTTCAGCTTGAGCGTTTCGTCCTTCGGCGTGTGCGCGATCCGGTCCTCGCCGACGAACTGCACGCCCCCTCTGGAATCAGCCTGGTAGACACGCACGGTGCCGGATGGCATCGGCATCCCCAGCCCGCCCTTTTCTTCGTTCTTGAACTGGTAGTACACCTGCACCACGTCTTTGATGGGGGCGCCGGGGTGCTGGAAGTTGTGGTAGTAGAACGACTGGCCTTCGACGATGTAGCGCTTGTTGATGGGAACGCCGGTGCCGGCGAGCATGCTGACCTGTTTGGTCTCCGCGTTGTTGATCGTCGTGCGGCGACCCAACGTGTACAGGTGGTAGTCGGAAAAAGCTTCCTGCGCCATGTAGGGTGCCGCCGCCGCAACTTTCTGTGCACTTCTTTCCTGGAGCGCATCACGAAGGACCTGGCGAACTCTGTTGAGATCGCCGGCCACGAGCTGAAGCTTCGCGTTGCGGAACGATGTCCCGCTGCCGTTGGTGACGGTGACCCACCCGTCGAGGTCTGCCGCCTTGTCGTCGCGCGCGACGGTCAGGACGTAGTCCGCGTTCCATGACAGCTTGCCGGCGAGGTAGGACGCCTCGACCTTGTGTGCCGTGGCGCCGTCATTGTCCAGAGTCCAGATGAGCGTGGGCCGGCTGTACAAGTTGCCCGGGAGCTCCGGATACCGGATGTGATCCGGGTGCAGTCCGGTGACGATCTCATTGCCGATTTTCCAGACAGGCGCGTTGTTGTAGCTGAGAAGCCGCGCCGTGACCTCCTCTTCGCGCGTGGTTCCGTTCTCCTGACGCGTCCGGACGAGCGTGACGTCCCGTCCGACGTACTTTCGCAGGAGCTTCTCCGGCTCGAGCAGGTCGTACTCGTAGTTCTGCTCCAGGACGCGCACGCGTAAGGGTTCGCTGAGCGATCTGAAATGCACCGTGGCGGGGTTGACGGTGGCGGCGATGTCCATGAAGCGGAGATCGAAGCTGCCGGGCGAGAGCTGAAGGCTCCGGACGTCACGAACGAGCGCGATGTCGGAGTTGTAGACCGTGACCGCGAGATCGACCTGGTCGTCCAGGGTGGTCTGCTGCTGTCCGGTTTTCTGCGGGGCCGCGGCGCCGGGCGCCGACCCTCGTGGGAACCAGGCGATGACGGCCGCGAGGACACAAGCCGCGAAACAGAATCGTGGGCGCATGGGAACGGCTCCTTTCGTTACTCCCCCTTAGAACGGAGCCGCCGGGGTTTCTTGCAGGTCGGAGGGGGACAGCCACCTTTATTTGGGGACAGCCACCTTTTTCGAGGTCAGTTTTGCCGGGAAAACAGCGAATGTGGCGATGGCGGAAGGAAAGGTGGCTGTCCCCCCGGTCAGAAAAGGTGGCTGTCCCCCTAAGCGCCTTGCCGCCATGTGGTGCCGCCGTCCGTCGTCGTGAACGTCCGGCCGTCTGTGGCGGTGACGGTCGCGTTCCGGGCGTCGGTCGCGGCGACGGCGATCAGATCGGTGGCAACAGGGAACGAGAGGCGCTGCCAGCGCTCGCCGTCGGTCGTCAGTAGGACCGTGCCTGCGGCGCCGACCAGCCAGGCCACCGACGATGACGGCGCCGCGCCGGCCGTGAGGCCGACCGTCGTGCCGGATATCTGCGGCTCCCAGCGTCCGCCGCCGTCAGTCGAGCGTTCCACCCGCCCTCGCGCGCCGACGCGCCACCGCGTGGTCCCCCCGGGCGCGACGATGTCTGTCGCGTACGCACTGCGAAGCGCATCGGTTGCGGCTTCCTGCGCCGCGGCGGCCGCGGGTGGGGCGGGCGTCGGCGACGGCTCGCGTGTCCTCGCCGCCTTTTCCCGCTGCTGGCGCATTTCGGCGGACGGCCGCTCGGCCGGTTCTGTTTTCGCGGTCTTCTTTTCGTCCCGGACCGAGTAGTTGGCCTGCGGCTCGGCCGGCGCATCCGCCTTCTGCTGAGGTGTCGATCTGACTGGTGATTCGAACTTCGCATCCGGGCGTTCCGGGACAGGCCGGTCGATGGCCACCCACAGCAACGCGGCGGCCGCTGCGGCGGTCAACGGTGCCAGCCACCGCACTGCAGCGGTCTTCCGCCACCAGGGCTCGAGAGCGCGAGCCTCTGGCTCAGTCCTGATCATGGCGGCCAGCAGCGCCTGACAGCGTGCGCAGTCCGCCGCGTGGGCTTCAGCCTTGGCGCGCTCGACTCCAGGCAAAGCGCCATCGACCCATGCGGCGAGCGTTTCCGCGTCGAGGCAACCCACATCCATCTCCTTAATCAGAACGATCCATTCGCCATTTCTTGCGTTCACGTCTCCCGCCCGAGGCCCAACAGGCACGCGAGCTCGAGTGTGCCGGCATCCTGCGCGACTGAATCGACGCACTCCACGATCTCGGCATCAGCCAGGCCTCGACCGCGGAGCCATCGTTCCACGTCGTCTCTGATGGCCGTCCGGGTGCGCGCCAGGTGGCGCGACACCGTCGCTTCATGCTCCCCGAGAACCCTGCCAGTCTGTGCGAGTGTCAGATCCTGCGCGTAGTAACAGCCGAGGCGGAGCCTGTCGCGGCTGGACAGCCGGGCCATCGCCTCCCGCATTCCCTGACCGATGAGCGCCACATGCCTGTCCCGATCAGGGTCGGGAGCCGCCGCAATCGGTGCAGGAGACGTGTCGTCGTCCGGGAATGGATCGATTCGCCGGCCGGCGCGCAGACGATCGAGGTAACGCTGCGACAGCACCGCGCGCAACCATGTGGCCACACTGCTGCGGCCGTGAAAATAGCGGAACAGCGACTGCCGCTCTCCCTCGCGCTCCGAAACGCCGTACAGATCCCCATACAGCGAGTCGGCAAGGTCGCGGGCCCCACCCGCCGGGTCGAGCGCGTCCGCGGATCGATACAGGACCGGGCGGATCTCGCGCACGAAGTGCTCCCACGCGGCGTCATGTCCAGCGGCGCACGCGCAGGCCAGCGC
>JAIVJE010000486.1 GCA_020200195.1 Acidobacteriota bacterium
ATCCACCGGACCAGGGGCCGCCGCGAGGTCAGGACCCTGAGGCACGGGAGGGCCAGCGCTCGGCCACTTCGGGCGCGGTTGCTATCCGCGTGCAGCCGGCCGACGCGGAAATTTCAATCGACGGCGAGCGATGGGAAGCGCCGCAAGGCGGAGAACGTCTCATCGTGCAGCTCGACGAAGGCGAGCATCGAGTCGAGATTAGCAAGGACGGGTACCGCCCGTTTTCGACTACAGTGCGGGTCCGGCGCGGCGAGACCGCTCCACTGAACGTCAGCCTCACTCGGCAGGACAAGCAGTGATGTCGCGTATGCCCTCCGCCGAAAAGGGGACTGCCACCTTTTTCTCGCACGTAGTCTGAAAAAGGTGGCTGTCCCCTTTTCGGCCCTTACCGATATCGCCCGAGCCGGGCGAGGATCGTGGCCTTCAAGTCCGCCTCTGAGGTAGCCGCGGTCAGATCGATGTCGGCATCGGAGGCCGCATCGAGCAGCGCGCGAATCAATTGCGCCCGGCTGATCGCGGCGCCGCTCTGCGCGCGGATATTCGCCGCCAGGCGATCCAGAAACACGATCTGGCGATTGAAGAGGACGACGGTGACTTTGGTCCAGGCCTCGTCGTGGACCGGCGGACGGCCTGGTCTGCGCTTGAGCGATCGCTTCCGTGCAGTCGGTGAGAAGATATCGGCGTGGGCTTTCGGTGCGTTGGACTTTCGCCGCTGCGCCATCAGGATCTCCCCAACCGCACGCGCCATGCCGCGCCGGCGAATTAATTCCACCCTCAATACGGAATTGCTGCGACTGGCTGAGTCGGCGCTATTCAACACTGCCAGCGCAGCTTATGCAAGCTCTGCGGTTAAGCGGGGACGCGGCTGCGCCCGATCCTTCCACCCCGAAATATCGGCGCGGCGCGGCGGCGGCTCACAGTCAGTGCCGTACGGGGTACTGGATTCGCTGAAGGACTTCTCCCGCGAGCCTGCGGAAGGCATCGGCGGGCAGCGAGCGGGGTGCAAACTGGAAGATGGTCTGGTTCGCCGCCGGCGCTTCCTCGAGCGCGCGGCTCATGCCAATTTCGGTGTGAAACACACGCTCGCGATAACGTGCGCGAAGACGTTCGCCGACCTCGAGCTTTGCGCCGTTTCTCCGTTGCACCATGGTGAGCAGCACGCCGAGCACGCGGCTGCGCGTGGCGAGGCGTGCGCGGACCTTCTCGACGGACGCGAGCAAACTCACGAGCCCTTCTACGGCGAGAAACTGCGGCGCGACCGGGACGATAAGGGCGTCAGCGGCCACCAGCGCATTGACGCCGACGAGCGACAGGTTCGGCGGACAGTCGAGCACGATCATCTCGTACGACGTGTGGATCTGTTTGAGCAGGTTTTTGAGCGCCAACTCACGCCCCGGCAGATCGCACAACGCCAGATCCGCGTTGGCCAGATCCATGGAGCCTGTGATGAGATCGAAATGCGGGGTGGACGTGCGGCGGATGGCCTGCTTGATCGGATGCGCATACAGCAGGCAGCTGGCTGATGAGGGGCGCAGCCGCCCGCGCTGAATACCGCACCACAACGAGGCGGACGCCTGACTGTCGAGATCGATGAGGAGCACGCGCCGGCGTGGCCCGGCGAGCGCGGCGCCAAGATTGACCGAGGTCGTGGTCTTCCCGACACCCCCTTTGTTGTTGACGACCGCGATCACCACGGCGATTGGTCCGTCCTTCTATCCCGAATTTGACAGCGCCGCCGCGCACGGCAGCCGGCGTCCCAGTGCATCGAAAGTACGGGTGACGGTGCAATGTGAGCGCCAACCGGTACTGACACTTGCCATGGAGTTGGCGGCCGGGGTTGACACCGCCTGCGACCGGCTAGGAAACTCGACAGCGTGCGACCGTGTCGGGTTTCGCAGCACACCAAGGCTCCAGAATCACGATGCGACTTTTCGGCTGGCTGAAGCGGGGTACGGCAGCGGACCGACACCCGGGGCTGCGTGCCTGGCGGCAGGCGTGGGACGCTGCCGCTCAAGCACCGGCGCTGGACACGGCAGAGGTCGTTGCGCTCCGCGCTGGTCTCGAACGCCTCGGCCTGCCGGAAGACGACCTCGAGATCGAGCGCGAGATGCTCGACGGCCTCGACCGCAAAACGGCGCTCGCCTCATCAATCGTCGAGTCAGGCCTCCCCGCGATTCCAACAGGGCATCGCATCGTGGGGGCCGAGATTTGCCATTTCAGCGCGCCGGTCTCGGTACCGGATGACCCTGCTCAGCCGACTGGGCGGCTGCTGCTGACGAGCGGCCGCGCCATTTTCCAGGGGGGCCCGCGCGGAACCACCATCGCCTGGCACACCGTGAACGACGCGGCGCACGTCGATCGCGATCTCGTGATCGTGACCGTCTCCCGGGACTCGCTGCATCGATTCCGCTGCAATACATTCGCGGATGCCATGTGCGCGGCACACCTCGCGCGGCTGCTCTCGCCGAAATCACGGCGCGCACAACCCGGCGTATAATCCCGCGCATGTCTTCCGCCGTCGGCGTCGAACGCCATCTCGTCACTCTTGGAATCGATCGGCTCCTCGGCGCCGACCGCGGACTGATCGCGGGCAAGCGGGTCGGCCTCGTCTGCAATCCGGCGTCGGTCGACGGAGCCTTCCGTCACTCGGCTGACCGCCTCTCGTCCGAGCCGGATCTCACGCTGGCTGGACTGTTCGGTCCGCAGCACGGCTTCCGCTCCGATCTGCAGGACAACATGATCGAGACGCCGCACGCGCGCGACGCACGCCGGCGCGTGCCGATCTACTCGCTGTACAGCGAGACACGCGAGCCCACGGCGGAGATGCTCCGCGGCCTCGACGCGCTCGTCGTGGATCTCCAGGACGTCGGCACACGGGTCTACACCTACGTGTACACGATGGCGAACTGCATGCGCGCCGCGGCGCGTCATGGCGTTCCGGTCATCGTGTGCGATCGCCCGAACCCCATCAACGGCGTGGACGTCGAAGGGGAGATACTCCGGCCCGAGTACGCATCATTCGTCGGTCAGTTCGCGATTCCCCTGCGTCACGGCATGACGATCGGCGAGCTCGCACGCCTCTTCAACGAGGGGTTCGGCATCGGGGCGGCGCTGCACGTCGTGCCGCTGGAGGGCTGGCGCCGTTCGATGTACTACGACGAAACCGGTCTGCCGTGGATCATCCCTTCACCCAACGTGCCGACCC
>JAIVJE010000487.1 GCA_020200195.1 Acidobacteriota bacterium
CTGCAGGCCGAGCGCCCGGCAACGTTCCCGGTAAGCGCTTTCGAACTTGCGCAGTTGCAGGTCCCTCGACACTTCAAGCCCTGACACGAGTTGTTGGACACCTGCCGTAACCGCCGGATCGCGAGCGATCGTCAGGACGGACTCGACACCGCCTCGCGCGCGGTTGAATGCGCCTGTCACCTTGGTGTGCGCGGCACCGTAACGTTCGTGAACCCGTGACGCGTCCGCCGGTTGGCGGTCGCAATTGACCGCCAGAATCTGCACGTGGTCCAGCGCGCGCTCTCCGGAAATCTCGTCCAGAAGAGCGGCACGCAACGCCGCCGGCACGATGCAGCGATCCGGACCGGCGGCGCCCGCGCCCGCCGTCACGAGACACGACGCGACCGCCGCGATCCGGAACGTCGTGCAGGGCTCGAGCATGCCCGAGATGATAGCCGAGGCGGATGCGGATAGGTTGGAGCGATAATGTCGCCAGTGCAGTCGTTGATTCTCGTTGTGGATGACGACGCTGACCTGCGTCGCATGGTGGCGGATTTCCTGATGGGCGAGGGTTTTCGCGTCGCAACTGCGGCGGATGGGCGTGCAGGCTTCGACCAGGCAGTTCGGCTCCGGCCCGCTGCCATCCTCTTGGATTACGCGATGCCGCTGATGGACGGGTGGCGATGCGCCGAGAAGCTCAGCCTAGATCCGGTCACGTCGCACATTCCGATCATCGCGTTCACCTCGCATGCGGATCAGACGAGCCGGAATCTGGCTATGCGTGCCGGCGTCGATCACTTCGTTCCCAAACCGTTCGACCTCGAAGGTCTTCTGGATGAGATTCGCCGCGCATTGAAACCCCGATGAAACCGGAGCCACGTATGACGCACCTCCGCCTCAGTGATGACCGGTGGCCCGTTGCGGGCCGATTCGCCTCGACTGTCGTACTCGCCCTCGCCGTCTGGTTTGTCACCACCGTGTCGGTCGGCGTCTCCGCGCAGCAAACCGCCGCGCCTCTGGCGACGCCCCAACTCTCCGACACCGAAATCGAGGCATTCCTGCGCGACGCGAAAGTCCTCAGCGCGCGCAGCACGGGCAAAGGCGTCACCGACTCTCTCCGCGCGACGCTCAGTAACGGCGCGATGACCCACGACGCGCACATTCAGACGATCGACGAAGAGAAACGCGAGTTTCGCACACCAAAGATTGTCGAATTCAACTTCCGGGACTCATGGAAATTCAACATCGCCGCGTACAAACTGGATCGAATGCTCGGTCTCAACATGGTGCCGGTGAGCGTCCCGCGGCGATGGCGCATGCAACAGGCCGCGTACACCTGGTGGGTGGACGACGTGATGATGGATGAAGGTGACCGACTGAAGGGGCAGGCCAACGACCCCGACGTGCTGCGCTGGAATCGCCAGATGCAGCTGGTGCGCGTGTTCGACCAGTTGATCTACAACACCGACCGCAACCTCGGCAACCTGCTCATCACCAAGGAATGGCGCGTGTGGGCGATCGATCACACGCGGGCATTCCGGAAACACGAGACGCTCAAAACGCCGGCCGCCCTGACGGCCTGCGACCGGCAGCTGCTGGAGAAGCTCAAAGCGCTGGATCGTCAGACGCTGAAGCGCGAACTCGACGATTACCTGCTGAACTGGGAGATCGACGGACTCCTGAAGCGCCGCGATGCGATCGTCGCCCATTTCGAGAAGCTGGGTCCGGCGGCCCTGTTCGACCGCGCGCCGGCGCGCTGATCGGTTTCTCCCAGGAGCACGCATGTCACCGTTCGATACAGGACGATACCGCCCGCTGGCCGCCGCCGCAGCTCTCACCATCATGGCAATCGTCGGCCTTGCCGCGCAGGAGCGCGACCGGGCGAAGATCGCCGGCAAGTACAAGTGGGATCTGTCCGCGATCTATCCGTCGGAGGAGGGCTGGCGGCAGGCGAAGGACAAACTCGTCGCCGAGATTCCGCAGATGCGTCAATTCAAGGGAACGCTGGCGTCGTCTGCGTCGCGGCTGGCCGACGCACTGGAAGTCGGCAGCCGCCTCGCGAAGGAGCTGGGCCGGGCGTATACATACGCGAGCATGATGTCGGATCAGGACACCCGGGTCAGCAAGTACCAGGGCATGCAGCAGGAAATGCTGCAGATTGCGTCGACGTTTGGCGCCGAAGCCGCGTTTCTCGAGCCGGAGATCCTGAAAATCGAGCGCGCCACGATCGACCGGTTCCTAGCCGACGAGCCGCGGCTGAAACCCTACCGGCTGTACCTCGACGACATCCAGAGGCGCCGCACCCACACAGGCACAGATGGCGAGGAGCGGCTCCTGGCCGCGTCGTCGCTCATCGGCAACGCACCGTCGACCATATACGGCATCTTTGCCGACGCGGACTTTCCTTATCCCACTGTGACGCTGAAGGACGGGAAATCCGTGAAGCTCGATAGCTCGGCATTCAACGTCTACCGCGGCGTGCGCGACCGCGACGATCGTCAGAAAGTCATGTCGGCATTCTTCACGGGGCTGGGCCAGTACCGGGGGCGCCAACATCCCGACCTCCGTGTACACGCGGCTGGTGGATGGAGTGAACACACACCTGCCGACCTTCCACCGTTACCTCCGGCTGCGGCAGCGGATGATGAAGGTGCCCGAGCTGCATTACTACGACTTGTACGCGCCGCTCGTCGCATCAGTCGATCTGACCTGTCCCGCGGAAGAAGCACAGAAACAGATCATGACGGCGCTGAAACCGCTCGGGGCGGACTACGCCGCCGTAGCCACACGCGCGTTCACGGAACGGTGGATTGATCTGTATCCCAACGACGGCAAGCGGGCAGGGGCTTACTCGAACGGCGGTGCCTACGACGTGCATCCCTACATGCTCCTCAACTACAACGGCAAGTACGCCGACATGAGCACACTGGCGCACGAGCTCGGTCACACGATGCACAGCTACTATTCCAACAAGACGCAGCCGTTTCCGACCGCCTCGTACCCGATCTTCGTCGCCGAAGTCGCCTCGACGTTCAACGAGGCGCTCCTGATCGATCACATGCTGAACACCATCGTCGACGACTCGCCGAAGCTGTCGCTCCTCGGAAGCTATCTCGAGAACATCAAGGGGACGGTGTTCCGGCAGACGCAGTTCGCGGAATTCGAGCTGCGCATCCACGAGATGGCGGAGAAGAGCCAGCCTCTGACCGGCGATGCGCTGGGCAAGCTCTACGCGGACATCACCAGGAAGTACTATGGGCACGACAAAGGCGTGACCGTGGTCGATGATTACGTCGCCCACGAGTGGGCGTTCGTACCGCATTTCTACCGAAACTTTTACGTCTTCCAGTACGCAACGTCCTTTACGGCGTCGTCCGCACTCGCCGAGAAAGTCCTCGCGGGCGATCCAGCCGCCACCGAGCGCTACCTGACCTTCCTGGGAGCTGGAGGGTCCGCATATCCGATTGACCTGCTGAAGGCGGCGGGCGTGGACATGACGACCGACGAGCCGCTGGAACTGACGATGAAGAAGATGAACCGCGTGATGGACCAGATGGAAAAACTCCTGGGCGGCACTTCGGCCCGGCCCGGGCGGTGACATGGCGCGGAAGGCCCGGGGCCGCCCGATTCTGCGGCTGATCCGCGAGCGGAAGCTCGCGGACCTGATCGCCGCGCCGAACGGGGCGGTACTCGAGGCGAGCGGCGTCTTCGCAAGAGGTCGGAGCTATTTCGTGGTGTTCGACAACCTGCGCGGCCTGGCGCGCATCGATCGGACCCTCGAGCCCGGAGGCCATCACGAATGGGTGACCCACCCACGGTCCGGCGAGGGCTACGAAGACCTCACGTACAGCCCCTCCAAGAAACGGTTCTACCTCCTCATCGAGGCGGACAAGCACCCGGATGGCACCTACAAGGCCATCATCGAAGAGTTGGACGATGCCTTTCGCTTCAAAGGGCGGCACTGGGTCGATCTTCCATTCAGAAAGCGGAACACCGGCTTCGAGGGACTGACCGCCGTACGCTGGCACGGCGTCGATTTCCTGCTGGCGTTGTGTGAGGGCAATCGCTGCCGGGCCGGGAGGAAGGGTGCCAAGCGCGGAGGCGGACGGATACATGTGCTGCAGCGGCGCGGCACCAAATGGCAGCCCGTCGCGCGCATCAAACTGCCGCGCAGCGTCAAATTCGCGGACTACTCGGCGGTGGCGGTTCGCGGCGATCGGATCGCAGTCGTCTCGCAGGAAGACTCGCGGTTATGGATCGGCCGGCTGCGCCGGGGCGACTGGACGCTCGAAGACGACAGAAGAATCTACAAATTCCCGAAAAGCAAGAAAGGGAAGCGGCTGTACTGCACTGTCGAAGGGATTTCGTGGCTGTCCGCGAACACCTTCGTCGTGGTATCCGACCTGACAAAAAAAGCGCATCCGCGGCGCGGACGGCGCAAGGACCAATCGATCCATATCTTCAGGCTGCCTCGCGCGGCGGTGTCACGGAAATGATGTTGTCAGCGGCACTGCTCACGTCCTTCGCCGCCTTCGTCGTGCTGCCGTGACGGGAATGCGCACGCTGCGCGTGAGTCCAGGCTTCAAGGCATTCGTACTGGATCAGTTGGCTGACGTCGGCGTCGCTGGCCGGCCGATGTTTGGAGGAGTCGGTCTGTACCACGATGATCTCTTCTTCGGGATCATCGCCAACGATGTGCTCTATCTGAAAGTGGACGACCTCAACCGCGCGGACTACCAGGCGGTGGACTCGTCCCCTTTCAGACCGTACCCGGATCGCGCCGGTACGATGGAGTATTTCGCCGTGCCGGTCGAGATCCTGGAAAGCGCCCCAGAACTAGGGCGCTGGGCAGCGAAGTCGATCGCCGTAGCGGGACGCGCCGCCGAGTGCCGCAAGCCGCGCGCACGCCGACGCACGCGCTGACACCCGCAAGCGAGCCTAGGCGGCAGTGACCTTCGGCGCGACCACGCGAGGCTTCTTCGCCATCTCGACCCGACCCTGAATCGACGCGCCATCGGCGATGGCGATGCGCGGCGCGGCCAGCTCCCCTTCGACGACGCCGCTGTTGCGGACTTCGATCCGCTCAACAGCTGTGAGCTTCCCCTTGGCCGTCCCGCAGACCACGATACCTTTCGCGGCGACGTCCGCCGAGACGCGACCGCCGGGCTCGACGAACACGACGTGCCCCTCGATCTTGATCGTGCCCTCGATGTGCCCGGCGATGGTCACATCCTCGTTGGCGGTCAGATCTCCCTTGATACGAATCGACGATCCGATATGCGCCCCTGCCTGCATCGATATCTCTCCTGGCGGCTGATGATAGGTTGTCCGGGGCAGCCTCGCAAAACGTGTTCCGGCTCGGACCGGCCATAATCCGCCGGGTTAGGCCGTTCGAGGCGTCATTCTGGTTATAACCGCCGCCCCACGATTACCGTTTGAGTGGGCAGTCGGCAAAACCGTAATCGGGGAACCGCCGCATCACCGCCGCCACCAGTCGACCGACGCCACGCCGACGACCCGATACGAATACTCGTAATGCCTCTCGACGCGGTGCAGTCTCGCTGAGAGCTCGACGCGCGCCGCGTCCGCCAGGCGGAGCGTCCGCGTCAGACCTCCCTCCGCATAATCGCCCGCGCGAACATGCCGGCACCGTTGCGGCTGCGCCCCGGGGCGCTGCGGTCCGGCACGTGACGGCCCGCGACGCCATAGATTTCGAGCGCGACGGTCCGGGATGGTCGCTCGTTGCGGACGATGATCCCGGTGGCGGCAGCCGCGCTGTCGGCCACCGGCCCCGACCCGAATAACTGCCCGCCCTGATGAACCACATGCACCTGCAACGGGACGTGCCATGGGCCTATTGCGCGGAGCTCCGCAACGATCCCGGTGTCGAAGCGCTCACGATGCTGCGCCGTGTTTACCTGTTGCCAGTTCAGCCACAGGTCGTGCCGCAACCGGCGCCCGCCAAACGTCCACTGCAAACCCGCCTCGTATGGACGGTCGAAAGCGAGTGTCTCGCGCTGCAAGGGGGGCAGTAGACCGTGCGGCCCGTGCCTGTCCGGGCCGTCGGCCAATGCGGGCCGCGGCCCGGGCAGCGTCCCCATTACGAAACATGACCGCCGTCCGCGAATCGCCAGCGCTGCGAGCGGCTTGACCTGCTCGAACGCATCGTCACCACCGAAACGTTGGTTCGCGAACACGCCGAGTACGAGGCTCACCTGCGCGTTCACATCGGCACGCGCCGCCAGACGGATCGCCGCGCCGAAGATCGTCTCTCCCTCGCGGAATGGGTTTCGGAACTCGGTGTTGTCGCCGTAGAACAAAAACGAGCTCTCGAGCGCGATATGCTCTTGCGCACGGACCGGCGCGGCCAAACCTGACGCGAGTACGAAACTCAGGATGCTCACACGAGCGGCCTCCCGCGTGCCCCTCCGCATGTTCTCTACCATAGCGCACGGCATCACAAGGCCGTGGCACGGGGTGCTTCTCCTGACGGCGGTCGTGCTCGGCGCTGGGTTCCCGATCCCGGCCGCGGCGCAGTCATCGGAGCGGCTAAAGGTGGCGGAGGATGATCCGTTTGAGCGCCGCGGCTGGTACCTGGAGCTTGGCGGCCATGCGGCGTTCGAGACGTGGAACTACAACATTTCGCATGAGGAAATGTACGCGGTTGTTTCGGGGATGACGTACGGAATACGCCAGGGCGTCGCGATCACCGCAACGGCGCCGTTGTACTACGTGTCTCAGCGGGGGGTAGACGCATACCTGCTCGGCGTCACCGTGGGCCTGCGCGGCCGTGTGTATCACCGGTCACGCGTCTCTGCGTTCGTCGAGTTCGATGTCGGGGTCTCGGAGGCGGACACGTACGTGCCGCCGCGCGGTACCCGGTTCAACTATCTCGCGCTCGGCGCCGCCGGCGCGACGATTCGGTGCCGCCCCGGCGTCCATC
>JAIVJE010000488.1 GCA_020200195.1 Acidobacteriota bacterium
ACGTCAGTGAGCGGGTAAGCTGCACCGACGCCTATACGAGCCGGTTCGGCAGCCTCGCCGGCGTCCCGGTGGCGCTCGGCGGGGTGGTGTTCTTTGCGCTGGTGATCGTGCTCGTAGCGTTTTCGCGCCGGCCGGGATCGTCGCTGCGCGAGAATGCGCCAGCGTACATCTTCGCGCTGTCGATGGTCGCGCTCGCATTTGTGCTGTACCTCGCGTGGGCGGCGTTTTTCGTCCTGAAAGCCGTGTGCCTTCTCTGCGCCGGCACCTACGTCGCGGTGATCGCCATCTTCATCATCTCGGCAGGAGCGACGACATTTCCCATGACTACTTTGCCGCGCCGGGCCGTTCGCGACGTGCGCGCGCTCATCTCGAGTCCGCTGGCGCTCGTCATCGTGCTGCTGTTCGTCGCGGGGGCCGCGACCCTCGTCGCATCGTTTCCGCGCGAGTCGCCTGCCCCCCGGCAGGCGGCCCCGGCCCCGCCGCTGACCGACGAACAGCGGGCGCAAATCGCGCGCTGGTACGACGTACAGCCCAAAGTGGACGTGCCAGTGGAACCTGACGGCGCCAAGGTCGTGATCGTCAAGTTCAACGACTTCCAGTGTCCGCCGTGCCGTGCGACATACGAAGCCTTCAAACCCGTGATCGATCGCCACACCGCCACCGGCGCCGTGAAATTCGTGTTGAAGCACTATCCGCTCGAGGGCGAGTGCAATGCCAGTGCGATGGGCGGTACCCACACCGCCGCGTGCGAGGCCGCGGGCGCCTACGTGCTCGCGCGGGGAAAGGGCACGTCGGCGAAGCTCGAGGAATGGCTGTTTGGCCACCAGCCCACGCTCACGCCGGACGTCGTGCGTCAGGCCGCGCGTGACGTGGCTGGCCTTCCAGACTTCGACGCACAGTATGCCCGCGCACTGCAGGAGGTGCGCACTGACGCGAGCCTCGGGCAGCTGCTCGGCGTCAAGTCGACGCCGACGTTCTTCATCAATGGGCATCGGATATCTCAGGGATTCCCGCCACAGGTGCTCGAGGCGATCATCGATCTGGAGCTGAAGCGAGCGCAGTAAACATACGGCCCGCGATGCCCCCGGCGATACTCATCGACGAACTCACCAAGGATTACGCGATCGGCTTCTGGCGCCAGCGCCCGTATCGCGCGCTCGATCGCCTGAGCCTTGACATCGAGTCCGGCGAGGTGTTCGGGTTTCTCGGGCCCAACGGCGCCGGCAAGACCACGACGCTCAAGCTGCTGATGCAGCTGATTTTTCCGACCGCCGGCCGCGCCGAAATCCTGGGGCGGCCCGTCGGCGACGTGGCGATGCGCCGGCGCATCGGGTACCTCCCTGAGAATCCTTCCTTCTATGACTATCTGACAGCCGAGGAGCTGATGGATTACTTCGGCCGGTTGTTCGGTTACGCCGGCGCCGACCGGCGGCGCCGCGTGGCGGCGCTGCTCGATCGTGTCGGCATCGACGGCGCGTCGCGCCGGATGCAGCTCCGCAAGTTCTCCAAGGGCATGATCCAGCGTGTCGGGATCGCCCAGGCGCTCCTCAACGACCCAGAGGTCGTGTTTCTGGACGAGCCGATGTCGGGACTGGATCCAATCGGACGGCGCGAAGTTCGATCGCTGATTCTCGACCTGCGCGACCAGGGCCGGACGATCGTTTTCAGCTCGCATATTCTCGCCGATGCCGAGGCCCTCTGCAGCCGCGTGGCCGTCATTGCCGGCGGCCAGCTCGCGGCTGAGGGGCGGCTCACCGACATTCTGGCGTTCCAGATCCGGGGCTGGGAGCTGGTCGTCGCGGAGTTGCAGCCGTCAGCGCTCGAACGAATCGCCCCGATGATCGAGAGATCGACCGAGATCGCTCCGCACCGCTACGCGCTCGAGATCACGCTCGATCACCCGCCCGAGCGCATCGTGACCGAACTGGCCGCCGCGGGCGCGACGATCGTGTCGTTGAACCCCGTGCGCGACACGCTCGAGGATTTCTTCGTGCAGCAGGTGGCGGCGGTCGGACAGGGCGCTCGCACAACAGGAGCGGGGGACGAGCGACGTCGTGCGCGCGATTAGCTCGATCGCCGTCAACGTCTTCAAGGAATCGGTGCGCGACCGCGTCCCGTACAACCTGGTGGTGTTTGCGGTGCTCCTGATCGCCTCGTCTTATCTGCTCGGCCAGCTGACAGCCGGTCAGGACGTCAAGATCATCAAGGATCTCGGACTGGCGGCCACGTCCGTGTTCGGGCTTTTCATCGCCATCTTCATCGGTATCGGGCTCGTCTCCAAGGAGGTCGAGCGCCGGAGCATCTACGCGATTCTCTCGAAGCCGGTGGGACGGCCGCAGTTCATCGTTGGCAAATACGCCGGTCTCGTGCTGACGCTGGCCGTCAACGTCACGGTGATGACCGTGGCGATGTACGCCGTGCTGGGCTATATGACCTGGATCGAGACCCCCGAGTTCAAGTCGGCGTGGGACGCGCCGGGTGTGGATCCGCGGATGTTGATCGCGGTCGGTCTCATCTTCATCGAACTGATGCTCGTGACGGCGGTCGCGCTCTTCTTCTCGACGTTCTCGAGCCCGATGCTTTCGGCCGCGCTGACGTTTGGCCTGTACGTGGTCGGCCATTTCAACGCGGATCTGAAGAACTTCGATCGCGTGGTGGATTCGCCGGCGGCCGTCTGGCTCGCGCGCGGCGTGTATCACGTGCTGCCGGACCTGTCCGCTTTCGACGTCAAGACGGAGGTGGTCCACGGCCTGCCGCTGCAATCGGGATACCTGTGGACGACCGCCACGTACGGGTTCATCTACATCGCGGCGCTCATCCTCGCGGCGACGTTCATCTTTTCGCGGCGGGACTTCAAATAATGCAGAGAGTCCGGTACGCGCTCGCGCCCGTCGCGGCGATAGCCGCGCTGGCCGCTGCCATCGCACTCCAGGTTGCGCGCGATCGCATGTTTCCGCGCGCCGACCGTGAAGCCTACCGGATCCTCTACGTCAAGTCGGGACCTGCGATGCGGCGCATCGTCCTTGGATTCGACGCAATCGCTGCCGACGTCTACTGGATTCGCGCCATCCAGCACTATGGCGGCGATCGGCGGGCCGGACAGCAGGCCCGGAAGTACGACCTTCTGTATCCGCTGCTGGACCTCACGACCGTGCTCGATCCGTACTTCAC
>JAIVJE010000196.1 GCA_020200195.1 Acidobacteriota bacterium
GTCCATGCCAGACTGATGCTCGTGCTCGACAGGGTTGATGCGGTCAGGTCTTCAGGTGCGTCCGGCGGCGGCACCGAGGGGCCACATCCCGGCAACTTGAACGCGCCAATGCGCGTCTGCCATCCGGCCGACGTCGTAACCGCGTAGTACTCGCCGGTCGTCCAGAAGGTGCACCCGTCGACCGGGTCCACGCCCAGCATGCTGTAGTCGCCCCATCGGCTGGCGGTGCGTTTGCGATCCAGTGCCGGTGATCAGATCGGTCCCCCTGCCCGAGCATACCTGGAGGATCGCTCGCGAGCCTCGCCGCGTAGCGAATCGACGGCGCCATCGCAGGTCCGGAAGCGTTGAACGCGACGGCCAGGTTGCCTGCGGCGTCCATCGCGGCACTGCCCATCCATCGGTGCAATGCGTCAGGCGCGAACGTGCCCTGTTGGTGAATGACCGGCGTGCCGCCCGGGTCGCGAATCTCGTACCAGCGGACGCCAGCGTGATCGGCGCCGTCGGTATCAACGGTGTGATTCACCACCAGCGCATCATGAGTGCCGAAGTTTCGGTACTGGAGCCGGTACATCAGCCGGTCCGACAGCGCATCGATCTTCACCGTGGTGCCTGGCTGGGGGATGCACCCGCGCGCGAAGTCGCACATGTTCGAGTCGAACGCTGCCACCGGCAGGACAAACGGCCCCGTGAACGTTGACGCTGCCGGCGACGACCAGTCAGCGTGAAACTTCCACAGCTGGATCCGGTCGGCGGGATACCCCGTCCCGTCGTCGTCTACCTGCGCAAAATAATTCGGCGAGCCTGCGGGCGGCGCCGGGCCGTCCAGGTCCGACGGCAGCATGCCGCCCAGCGTCAGGTCGTTCGCCAGGTCGAAGTAGATCATGTTGGCCGGCTGGCCGGCGAGCATCGCTGCGCGATCGAACGCGACGACTCCCTGTCCCGCGTACTGCAGGTTGACCGAGGCGAACTGATTGATCGCCATGTAGTAGCCGTCAGGCCACACACCGAACTTCGGATAGTCGTTGAGCTTCGAGAATTCGTACTGATATCGATGATACGGACCCGTCGGGTCAGGTGTCTGCGACACCGCGATGCACTGGTAGAAAGGCGCGAAGAGGAATGAGCGGAACCGGTTCGGTATCGCGAACTGGCTCATGAACCAGCGATCCGCCAGATGATCATAGAGAACGATCGGGTCGCCATCGTTCTGGCTTTCGCACGGTCCGCCGAAGCCGTCCCAGATCGTCCCGCCCGCAGCGGGACCGTACAGCAGCGGGCCCGATCGACTGTAAACGGCAAACCTCAGATTGACCCACTGCACGTAGTGGGATGACGTGAGACGGCCGAAGGGCAGCGAAATCCGTTGCGCGTCGAGTAACAGCCCCCACCGCCACGCGCTGGTCAGAATCATCAACAGATAGAGACCGAGCGCAGTGGTGAGCCAGGGGAGAGAGGCGGCGCGCGCGATGCTCCACAAGCGCGTCGCGTCCACCCTGGAAAAGAGCAGCCACAGGAGCGCGACGCTGACGCACACCTTGAAGGCCGGCACGAGCACGACGCGCATTGCGAGAAGAATACCTTAACCCGCGCAGATGGCGAGACTTACGTTGACCTTTGGCAACCCGTTCCGTACAATTCCGGGATCACGCCGTGAAAATCCTCATGATTGCCCCGGAGCCGTTCTTCGAGGCCCGCGGGACGCCTTTCAGCGAGTACCATCGGATTCGCGCCCTGACCGAGCTCGGCCACACGGTCGATCTCGTCACCTACCCGTTCGGCCGGGACGTGATCCACGCCGGCCTCAGGATTTTCCGCTGTCTGCGGCCTCCGTTCATTCATGAGGTACGCATCGGACCCTCGCTCGCGAAAATTCCCCTGGATGCGGCCCTGGCGCTCACGGCGATTCGAAGGGCGGCCACCGACCATTATGACGCGGTGCATTCCCACGAAGAGGGGAGTGTCATCGGTGTGATTATTGCGGGGATCCTCGGCGTGCCGCACCTCTACGACATGCACTCGAGCCTCCCGCAGCAGCTCTCGAATTTCGCGTTCAGCCGATCGCCTCTGCTGACGCGCATCTTCACGTGGCTCGAGCGGTTCGTGATCCGGCGTTCAAAGGTTGTCGTGGTGATCTGTCCGCATCTCGAGGTGACAGTCCGGGCCATCGAGCCGTCGGTGCCCGCCATCGTGATCGAGAACTCCCCGGGATCGGGTGATACACCGGTGCCAGGCTCGGGGGCCCGCGTCCGTACGGAATTTGGCGTCCCCGCTGACGCTCCGATGATTCTGTACACCGGGACGTTTGAAGCGTACCAGGGGCTCGACCTGCTGTTCGGTGCGGCGCGGCACGTCCTCGCGCGTCGTCCGGACGCGCGGTTCGTCCTCGCAGGCGGACGCCCGGATCAAATTGCCTCCGCGCGCGCGGCAGCGGACGAGGCCAGCCTCTCAGCTGCGGCGATTTTTGCCGGGCAACGACCGGCCGAAGATATCCCGTCGTTCCTCGACGCCGCGGACGTGCTCGTGTCGCCCCGCAGCAGCGGCACCAACACGCCGCTCAAGCTGTATCAGTACCTCCGATCCGGCCGGCCGATCGTGGCGACGCGATTGCTCACGCACACGCAGGTCCTGGACGACGAGGTTGCGTTTCTGACGGCAGCGACCGCGGAGGCATTAGGTGAAGGCATCCTTGCGGCCGTGCAGGATCCGGCTCGCGCCAACGCGGTAGCGGCTCGCGCACGCCATTTGGCGGAAACGAAGTACAGCTACGAGGCGTACCTCGAGCGCACGCGACAGGCGTGCGCTTATCTGACTGGTGATGTTGAGCCGCAGATCGCGGGTGGCATTGCGTGAGGGGGTCGAAAGCGTCGGCCTCCCGCGTGCACCACTACAGTTACTCGGTGTATGCAGACCCGGCGATGGCGGAGGCGTTCGAGGCGCTCCGCTTCGGCGGGCCGATCGGCCGGCTCATTGCGGAAACGCAGGAACAGGTTGTCGCGTCATTTCTCGCACCGGTAGAGGGCCGCGTCATTCTAGACGTGGGGACCGGCACGGGAAGGGCGGCGATCGCGCTGGCCCGGCGCGGTGCTCTGGCGACCGGTGTGGACGCGTCGGCGGAAATGCTCGCGGTCGCGCGCCGGACCGCACAGGCGGCCGGCGTA
>JAIVJE010000489.1 GCA_020200195.1 Acidobacteriota bacterium
GCCCTGCTGCGGACGAGGGTACCGAATTCCGATGACGCGACGATGAGAGTCTTGCGCATCATGAAGCTCTCAGCTCTCAGCCCTCAGCCCGGTTCAGTCCAGGGACATAGGTAACACTTCAGTCCAGCGAGATGGGTAACACTTTTCAGCCGCGGCGCCGAGGTACTGGTCGGAGGTGCTTCGATGCCGTGGCGGGAGACGTGCCCCATGGAACAACGCCTGGAATTCGTTCGTGAGTACGAGACCGAGCTGTTTACCATGACCGAGCTGGCGGCGGAGTACGGGATCAGCCGGAAAACCGGCTATAAGTGGCTTGCCGAATACGAAGCGACCGGCGCGCGTGGGTTGTGCGATCGCTCGCGCCGGCCGCATCACAGCCCGCAGGCGACGGACGCCGATCTGGTCGAGGCGTTGATCGCCTTGCGCCGCCGGCATCCCCGCTGGGGCGCGAAGAAGTTGCTGGCGGTCGCGGCCCGGCGCGATCCAGGCGCCGCGTGGCCGAGTCGATCGACGGTGTGCACGTTGCTCAAACAGCACGGCTTGGTGGCCCCGCACCGGCGACGCGCCCGATCGCCGCATGTCCCGGCGGCGCCGTTGGCACCGATCACCACCGTGAACCAGGTGTGGACGACTGATTTCAAAGGCGAATTTCGAACCGGCGATGGCGTGTATTGCTACCCACTGACGCTGCGCGACGGCTTCAGCCGGTTTGTCCTCCGCTGCGATGGCTTGCTCGGGCGGACGAGTGAGGCGACGCAACGCCGGTTCGCCCGCGCGTTCAGCGACTACGGCTTGCCCGATCGGATCCGCAGCGACAACGGCGGGCCATTCGCCAGCCCGGGATTGGCGGGCCTGTCTGCGCTCTCGGTATGGTGGCTGCGCCTCGGCATCGGCTTGGAGCGCATCGCGCCGGGTCGCCCTGAACAAAACGGATCGCATGAGCAATTTCATCGCGTGCTGAAGGCCGACACCACCCGGCCGCCCGCGGCGAATTGCGCAGCGCAACAGCAACGATTCCGCCGATTCATCCGGGAATACAACGAGGACCGGCCGCACGAAGCCCTGCACGACCAGACGCCCGCGAGCTGCTATACGCCGTCGCGCCGCGCGTTGCCGACCCGGGTGCCACCGCTCGACTATGCCGGCCACACCGAAAAACGCCTCGTCAGCAGCAATGGTTGTGTCTCGTGGGCAGGCGCGCCGCTGTTTGTTGCGACCCCGCTCGCCGGCGAATATGTCGCCTTCGAAGAAGTCAACGATGGCGTCTGGACGCTCTGGTTTGCCACGACTGCACTCGCGCGGTACGACGAACGGCATCGCTCGATTCATCCGATTGCTTCGCAGTACTCTGTGGGGCGCTCCGCCAGCTTCGCTGGCTCCGCGCCTGACCCTTAAGAACGGACAGGACAATGGTTAAATCCTTCGATCAACTGTTACCCATGTCGCTGGACTAATTTGTTACCTATGTCCCCGGCCGTCCACGATGCTGCCTTATACTGCGGCAGATAGAGTGATTGCGACGCCCGCCAGAATCGACCGCTTGCGCGTTCATTGCTCCAAAGTAATCAGGCGCGCAGGATTAGGACGACATGTCGTGACCGTCGGACTCAAAACGCTGTCCCGTCGAGCAGGACGACGACAACTCGCCATCGTTGTGAACATCTGCCACTCGTGGCTGCAGCGCTTGTTTCAGGCGCCCTTACGTTTTTGCCAACCGGCGCAAGGTCCCGGAACGATACTTCGGTCCCATCGTCACGGTAACCGATTGAACCGAGCTTTTTTATAACGACCTTTGGTTGTCGCCGAAAGAACCGAGGTGGAACACTTACAGTGCGGACTACGTCGATTGTGTTGCTGTTGGGGTTCTCTAACGAAATATTGAACCGGTCGCGGCACCGGCCTGTCGCGACGTCGCGGGTCTGGGCGCAGGCCAATTGAGTGGTCTGCTATCGCCAACATCAACTGGTATAAGTCGTTCTGCGACGTGCGATGCAGGCACAAGTTGTTCTTGTCCAGATGGACAAGGAGCGCGACAAGGGAGGTCCGCTTGTTTCCGTTGACGAACGGATGGTCGCAGCAGATTCCAAACGCCAACGTCGCGGCACTTCCGAGTGGGTCAGCGTACTTGAGCATCTGACCCTGGCCTGCGAGTTGACGACCAACGGCGGATTCGAGCAGCGCAATACTCCTAACCCCCATTTGTCCGATCGGGTCTCCGGTAGCCGCAAAGTCAGCTACGAGTACCTGGTGGATTCTGAGGATCTCTTCCACTGAAACTGTCTCTAGCGCCATCGTTGTAAGATCTAGCTAATTAGTAATACCCCAGAGCCACCATTCGCGACAGACGCTCGACTACCGCAAACGCGGAACGGAGGCCAGAAGTAGCAGAAGAGAGGCGGGACTTCTGAGTGTCTGGGTCAGGATAACCGGATAATCAGCGGTCTACCAGTCGCGATGTTCGAGCGCGTCCAGTGCGTTCGCCGCCCTTCGCGCGTGGACGATATGGGGGAAGCTCATCGGCGATACGTCGCGATCAAGGGCTGCGCGAGCGCCAGCACGCACGGACGGAGGCAGCGGCCATCCAGGTCATCCGGAACGGCATCATGGGAACGACGATGGCCCCGTTTTGGAACGGCGTTGAAGGATGAGGAGATTAGAGCGGTGGCGAAGTACGTGATGACGCTGAAAGCGCCACGACAGTAGCTTCCAGCTCCCAGTTTCCAGCTTCCAGAGACGTAGAATCTCCCCGCGCACAACAATTCAGCCGCTGGCTGCGTCTAACTCACTCATGGAAACGTTCATCAGGGACCTCAGGCAGTCATTGCGAATGTTCGCGCAGAGTCCGGCATTCACTCTCACCGCGGTTGCCGCGCTCACACTCGGCATTGGCGCCAATACGGCGATCTTTTCCGTCGTAAACGCCGTCCTGCTCAAACCGGTCGCAGTGCCGGACCCCGACCGTGTGATTGTCTTCATGAACGTCTCGCCGCGCGGCAGTGGCGCGCCAGCGCCACCAGCGAAGCTCATGCACTACCGGCCGCAGGACCAGGTGGTGCAGGACGTCGCAGCGTTCAACACGTTCAACAGCGACCCGAACATCGCCGGACAGAGCATCTCGCTCGGCGGCGAGCCTTACACGATCGTCGGGGTTCTCGGCGATTTCGACTTCCGCGAGTTCGGGCCGACGCCGCAGGTCTGGGTCCTCTTCCAGTTCGATCCCAACACGGTGGACCAGGGACATTACTTCCAGGCGCTCGGACGTCTCAAGCCTGGCGTGACGCGGCAGCAGGCGGACGCGCGGCTGAATGCGTCCGCGGCGGACTTCCGCAAGAAGTTTCCAAACGCCCTCGGGCCCCAGAACACGTTCGGCGTGCGCTCGATCCGGGACCGCATCGTTGGAAATGAGACGAAGCAATCCCTGCTGATCTATGGCGGCGCCGTGAGCTTCGTGCTGTTGATCGCATGCGCAAACGTGGCGAACCTGCTGCTGGTGCGCGCGACGGGTCGGCGCCGCGAGATCGCGATCCGCGCTGCGATCGGCGGATCCCGCGGACGCATCATCCGCCAGCTCCTCACCGAAAGCGTCGTCCTGTCGCTCGCGGGTGGACTGCTCGGACTGTTCGTCGGCTGGGCCGGCATCCGCGCGCTGCTGTCGGTCAACACGGCGGGCCTGCCGCGTGTCGGTGAGAACGGCGCCAACGTCGGTCTCGATTGGATAGTGGTCGCCTTCACCGTCACCGTATCGCTGCTGACGGGGCTCATCTTCGGTCTGATCCCGGCGCTGCAGAGCTCCAAGACGGACCTGACGACGACGCTGAAGGAGAGTGCGGGCCGGTCGGGCACTGGCTTCCGGCAGAACAAAGTGCGCTCGGGTCTCGTGATCGTGGAGGTGGCGCTGGCGCTGGTGCTGCTGATCGGATCGGCGTTACTGATCCGCACGGCCATCGCGCTCGGACGCGTCAACCCAGGGTTCGATACGCACAACGTCCTCACACTGAAGATGTCTTTGAAGGGCGCGCAATACGAGAAATCAGAGGCGGTCGAGCAGGTCGTCCGCAACGGCGTCGAAAAGCTGCGCTCGATCCCGGGCGTCGTCAATGCGAGCGCCACGTGCTGCGTGCCGCTGGAAGGCGGATACGGGCTTCCGTTCCTGATCGTCGGACGGCCTCTCGCAGCCGACAGCCAGGGGCCGTATCACGGCGGCGGCGGCTGGATGACGGTGTCGCCGGGATACTTCGAGGTATTCAAGATTCCGGTGAAGCGCGGTCGGACGTTCACCGAGCGGGACACCAGCACGTCCACTCCCGTCGTCGTCATCAACGAGGCGATGGCGCGGCAGTACTGGCCCAAAGCGGACCCGCTGTCGGATCGGCTCGTCATCGGCAAAGGCGTCATGCGCGAGTTCGCGACCGAAGGGGAACGGCAGATCATCGGGGTCGTTGCGGATATCAAGAGCAACGGTCTCGACAGCGAGCCCCAGCCGCAGATGTTCATTGCACAGGCGCAGGTCCCGGACGCGGCCAACGCACTCAACGTGAGCCTCACGCCGATTTCATGGGTGGTCAGGACGCAGGTGCCGACGCAGTCGCTGAGCAGCACGATCCAGGATCAACTCCGCCAGGCGACCGGCCTCCCGGTCTCCGACGTGCGCTCGATGGACGAGATCGCCGCGCGATCCCTGTCGCGCCAGAAGTTCAACATGTGGGTGATGACCGTGTTCGGGGGATGCGCCCTGCTGCTGGCCGCCATCGGTATCTACGGCCTGATGGCGTATTCCGTCGAACAGCGGACGCAGGAGATCGGCATCCGCCTGGCGCTCGGCGCCCAGGCGTCCCAGGTCAGGAGGATGGTCGTCACGCAGGGGATGGTGCTGGCGCTGGTCGGTGTGGTGACTGCTCACTGCCGTCGCGTTCTTTGCCGTCTGGCTCCCCGCGCGCTGCGCCAGCAAGGTGGATCCACTGATCGCCCTGCGATACGAGTAGGAGCGGAGAGCGTTCGCGGATCCTCCCCCGTAGTGTCCGGCTTCAGCCGGACTTTCCTGCGGCCCGCGTCCACAAGTCAATCACCGTTCGGTAGTTCTCCACGATGTGCGACACGGCATCAGGGCGTGACTGCTTCTCGAGCAGATAACGTGTCGCAGGCTCCCAGTACACCGTCCGTCCGACGGCAAAGCCGCCGGCACTCACCGCGTCGGCGGCGGCAGCGAACCATCCTGCGACTGTCTCGAGGCTGGCGCCTTTGCCGAGTACGAGCTGGCGCGCTCCGGCACGCTCGAGTATCGCATCGTCGATCGGCTTCATCGCCTTGCCATCGGGGACGCCCTCGATCTTCCAGTAGGGAGGCGTAAGCCCGGCGGCATAGGCGCGGCGGATGTATTCGGCGAGAACGAGCGGCCGTCCTTCGCGCTCGAACCGCTCCTCGGATTCACCCTCGACTGGCGTGACGAGGACCTCCACCACGAGCGGCCGCGCGTTCGACACGCACCATTCCTGCAGCTCCAGCAGACGCTCCACCTGCCCGTCGCGGACCGCTGGCGACACATCGCGGCGGTGTCTGACCAGGACCTTGACGAACGTGCCCGGGAAGGCACGGTCGAATGCGTCGGTCCACTCGAGCGGAAAGATGCCGGCCCGCTCCGCAGGCGTACCGACTGCCGCGCCCGCCGCGCGGACGAGGTCGAAGCCCGACGCGCCATACGTGAGATCGATCAGCAGTGCGCCTGAGGCCCGCACGTCGGGCGAGCTCTCGCGCGCCTCGACGAACGCTTCCGCGCCGATGGTCTTGACTTCGCGGATGCGATCGCGGCTGATACCGTGCTCGTCGCACCACGCCTCCCATTGCCAGCGATGATCGACGGCGAGCATGTAGACAGGCGGCGTGAGCGCGGCGTTCATGGCAAAACAATCGATGGCGCTCAGTGCGGGCGCAAGGGCAGGTCGACTGCCGGCCCCTCGCCGATCGCCTCGACTCTGCCTGTCCATTGAAGAGGGGAACGCTTCGGTGTGAAGCCGGCGTCCAGCACGAACAGCGCGTTCATCCTGCGCATGACCGCGCGCCCGGTGCCCGGCGCCAGCGGCGCCTCGCCCTTGCGTGGTGGGCGCGTATACGCGCGCACGCGTATCGCCGTGACCTCAGCGGGCTCGACCGGTGCCGGCACAGGGACGGCCACGCGGAAGCACCCGCTGCGAGCAATCCTGAATCGCGTGTCGCCGCGATCGGTTGGGTACCATACTGCCGCCCCGCCTGCAGCCCGGATCTGCAGGTCGAACGCGGCGGTCGCATCCTTCAAATCGCCACATCCTTCGGCGTAGACGAACGTACGCGGATCGGGAATCCGCGTAGAGCCCGGAATCGCGTCGGCCTGGATTCGTCCCTCGCGCCGGAGTTCCGCGGTCATGACGGCGTACAGCCAGGGATTGGCGTCCATGACGACTTCGCGGGACACGTTCTCGAGCGTCACGAGTGCGGGCGACGGCGCGAATCGGATCCCGTCAGAACCCGTATCGCTCACCATGTTGTTGTCGGTGGAGACCCACAGCAACGGATGATTGCCAGCTCTCCGTCCACGAAACGGGAGAATCTCGTGGTCCTTGCCCTGGAACTCCTCGCGGGATGCGCCTGACGGTGCCGGCTGAATGCCGTAGACGAACTCGATGTCCGTGGCCCGGCCCCAGGTGGCCATAAGGCGGTCGGTCGGCGTGCCACCATCCTCGTGACTGAAGATGACTGTGTAGCGGTACTCCGACGGCGGCGCACCGAGCACCTCGACGTACATCAGCAGGGGGACATCACTGAAACGCTCGACCGTCCCCGGGCGCGCGTGGAGAATGGGCGCACGATTCAGCCACCCGTATTCCGGCGCAGACGGTCCATACATCTGTACGTCCACCGTGCGGATCGTGATCTCGCCAGCACTCTTGGAAGACCGTGCGGCGTCGCGCTCGAGCGAGAGTCGGTGAGGACCGGCTGCCAGCGGCCCGAGCATGACGCGGTACTCAGCTGGCACCGCGCCACGTGTCAGCAGGAGATGCTGCGAATACGCGCCGTCGACGGAGAGCTTCACCGCGACCGCCTCGCGGCCCGGTTCCCCCCAGTCGCACCGCTCGCAGCCCGCCACGATCGCTGCGACGGCCTCTCCGGGACTGGGGGCCTCGAAGCCTTGATCGCGGGGTAGAAGCTGGCTCGGAGCTGCGGTGGGGTCGGCAGGGACTTCCGCGGCCGCCATCACACGCAGAGCGGCCATGAGAAGGTAAAGCGCGGGCATGACGGCGAACGGACCACGCTTCAGCACGAAGGTCTCGAAGAACACGAGGCGCACGAAGTAAGATTCTCAACGTTCAAATCTTCGTGTCCTCGTGTCTTCGTGTCTTGGTGACCAGCCCGTTTCGCCGTCCACACTGGCGAACAGGCTCGTCGTCCACGCACCTAGAATTCAACCCGTACCGCGAACTGCATGATCCTCGCGTCGCCCGCGAGCGAGGTGATGGTGCCTACCGTCCCGCTGGCAATCGTCGCGGTGGTGACGTTGCGCGCGGGCAATCCGAAGTTCGCGCGGTTGAAGATGTTGAACACGTCCCACCGCAGCGTGGCCGCCGATGTACCCGGAAGGCGGAACCGCCGCTGCACGCTGACGTCGGCGACCGCATACCGCGGGCCGCGAACAATGTTGCGGCCGGCGTTGCCGAAGGTGCCGGACGGAACCAGCTGGAACGCAGCTACGTTGAACCAGCTGTCCACGCTGCGCTGTCCCTCGGGATCGCCGACGAGGTTGGGCACACCCGTCGCGCCGTCGCCGACGCTGTTCGTGCTCTGCGTCACCGTGAAGGGAAGGCCCGAGCGCGCGGTGTAGATGCCGCTCACGAGCCAGCCGCCGAGCAGGGCGTCTCCGAGTCCACTCGTCGCGAACCTCTTGCCCTGGCCGAAGG
>JAIVJE010000197.1 GCA_020200195.1 Acidobacteriota bacterium
GTGTACGGGTGTCGCGTCGACGGCGTCCGCCACGACACCGGCAACAAGCTCGGATTTCTGAAGGCGGTCGTCTACTTCGCGCTGCGGCGGCCTGACATCTCCGAGAAGTTCGCGGATTACCTCCGCACGATCGACCTCGAGCAACTGGGTACGCCGACCACCAGCCGCTAGGCGACATCTGAGAGCCGACGCTGAGCTACTCGGACTTCGGGGTGGTGGTGGGCTTCGTAGACGAGGAGGATTCCGTTGAGGATGAATCCTTGGACGAAGAGGCGGAATCCTTCGAAGACGTGGAATCCTTCGAAGAGGCGGAATCTTTCGATGAGGAGGATGAGTCCGACGAGGAAGCCGCAGACGAGTCTGACGAGCCGGATGACTCCGTTCTTCCTTCCTCCGGCTTGCTCCCGTCTACGCCTTTCTTCGGGTAATCGGTGATGTAGAAGCCCGACCCCTTGAACTGGAACGCGGGCGACGATGGAAGCTTGCGAACGGGTGCGGCACACACGGGGCAGGCGTCAACTGGCGGATCCGAGAATTTCTGAATGCGTTCGAACCGGCGCTTGCAGGACTCACACTCGTACTCATACAAAGGCATACGCTACCCTACTCGATCATCTCGCCGTTGCGGTCACCGAGCAGCAGCGCGCGGTGCAGCCAGAGCGGCACCGTCCCATTGGCCAGGAGCGTGTCGTGAAAGCCGCGCAGCGAGAACTGCGCGCCAGCGTGCGCCTTGTAGTCCTCCCGCAGCTTGAGCACCATCAGCTTGCCGACCGAGTACAGAATGTACGAAGGATCGAACGTCCCGCGTTCGGCCTCACGCCGCGCCCCCGGCTCTTCGAGAAACGCCTCGTCTCGAAAGAATCTGACGCCCTGCTCGACGGACATGTCTTCGCAGTGAAGCCGGATGCCGACGACGAAACGGCACAGGCGAATCAGCGCTTCCGCGAGTTGTCCCAGCCGCACCGCGGAGTCGTTGCGGCGGAACCCCTCGTCGATCATCATCTGCTCGCAGTAGTGCGCCCAGCCTTCCACAAAGGCGCTCGACGAGAACAGGATGGACTTTCGGAGCTTGGACTCGACCTGCCGGAGATGCTGGTAGTGGAGGAAGTGCCCGGGGAACACTTCATGGATCGAGATCGACCACAGCGCGCCGTAGCTGAAGTCGCGGAGGTGTTCGTCCTGCTTCTCCGGAGGCCATGACGGCTCGACGTCGGTGATGTAGTAGAAGGCGCGGAGCGGCCGCGACTCGAACGGGCCCGGCGTCCACATGCTTGCGAACGTCCAGCGATAGAACCGCGGCGTCGGCGCGACGGCGACGGGCGCGCCTTCCGGGATGGTCACGATTCGCTGACGGTTGATGAACTGGACCAGCTCCGCGAGCTGTTCCTGAGCGACGGGCACCAGTTGTCCTGCAACCGGGTGGTCCTGCTTGGCCTTCGCCCAGGCTGCCAGGGGATCGCCGCCGTTGAGTCGCGACGCGACGCGCCGGAACTCGTCCTGTGTGGCCTTCAGCTCGCGCATCGCGATCGCGAGCAGACGTTCCGCGCTGAGCGTCAGGCCCTCGTCCAGTTTGAACTTCTGCTCAAATCTGTCGCGACCAAGCCGGAAGGTGCCTTTGCTTCTTGGGGCGAGGTCGCGCTCGAGGTACTCGATATAGGAAGTTATCGAGCCTGCGGCCTCCGTCGACGCATCCGCCAGATCGCCGAGCAGATGGAGATCGCCGAGGCCGCCGAATGCGCGAGGGAGATCGTCGGTCACGAAGCGCTGCGTGCCGCGCATGCTCTCGAGGCCGACTTTGACGAAGATGCCGGGGGGATCCTTGATGTTGTCGCGTGCGGCCTGGATGAGCTTTGGGACCTGCCGGAGCTTCGAAAGCACCCGACGCGCGCGCTCGGCGAGCGGCGCGTAGTCGAACAGTGCCTGGCCCGCCAGGCTAGTCGACAGGATGTCCGCATAATGCTGCGGGCTGCGCTCCCATGTGCGGACTTCCTCGAGCTCGAACAGGCGCCCGCGGATGTTCGACTCGAGCGCAGGGCGCTCCAACCGCTCGACATCGGTCAGGCGGGTGGGATCGATAGCCGCAAGACGCCGCGCAAACCCGCCGAGATCCCGGATCTGTGCGTCAATCGCCTGACGCCCCAGATCATCCAGCAGATCGTCGTGCAGATGCACGCCGTCAAACGTGGCGTTGGTCGGCTGAACCTCGTAAAGATACGATAGGTACTCGTCGACGAAATGGGGAAGGGGTTCCGCTGAATACATTTGGTAGAATCGGCCGGCCCGCCATGTCCGGCATCCTTTATGTTGTCGCGACGCCTATTGGAAATCTCGAAGACGTCACCTTCCGGGCGGTGCGCGTGCTCCGGGAGGTGTCGCTCATCGCCGCGGAGGACACCCGGCGAACCGCCCGGATCCTTCAACACTACTCTATCTCGACGCCCACGACGAGTCTCCATGAGCACAACGAGCATGCGCGCACGCCGGGCCTCATCAGGCGGCTGAGCGCCGGCGAATCGATCGCGCTGGTCTCCGATGCCGGCACGCCGGTGGTGTCGGATCCGGGTGCACATCTCGTTTCGGCGGCCCATGCACACAGGATCCGCGTCGAGCCCGTCCCTGGTGCGAACGCCGGACTCGCCGCCCTGTCGGCGTCCGGCCTGCAGGCGGCGGAGTTCGTGTTTCTCGGGTTTCCACCAGAGAAGGCTCATGCTCGGAAACAGTGGCTTGCGGCGCGCGCCGGCGAAACGCGCGTGCTCATCGTGTACGAGGCACCGCACCGGATACGAGCGACCCTTTCCGACATGCTGGCCGAGTGGGGGGATCGGATCGCCGCGTTGGGCCGCGAGCTCACAAAGGCGCACGAGAAATTGGTTGTTGCCCCTATATCTGCGCACCTGGCGGAGGTGGGCGAAGGTCGAGGGGAGTATACGCTGGTCGTCAGCGGCGGTAATGGGGCTCCCAGCGTGCAGCTCCCAGTCCCCAGCATAGAGCAGTTGCTGGCAGAAGTAGGTGATATGACCAAGAACGATCGCCTGACTCGGCGTGCGATCGTCCAACAGCTTGCCCTGAAATACGGCTTGGCTCCTGGAGCGATGTATAAGCTGATTGAGGAGGCGAAAAAGTTGGCTGGTTGACCAACACTGACAC
>JAIVJE010000490.1 GCA_020200195.1 Acidobacteriota bacterium
CCTGCATCCGGCGGCACTCGTCCAGCGTCAGGGCGAGTGGCTTCTCGCAGAAGACCGGCTTGCCCGCGTCCACGGCCTCCAGCACCACGTTCAGATGGGTGTGCGTGGGACTGACGATGACGACCGCGTCCACCGCAGAATCCGTGAACATCTTGCGGGCCGTCGCGTAGGCGCGCGGAACGTCGAACTCCGCCGCCGCGTCGCGCGCGGCGTCGGCATTCGTGTCCGCCACGGCGACCAGCCGCGTCTCGGCGATGCGAGTCGACAGATCGCGTGCGTAGACACGACCGAGGCGGCCGAGCCCGACGAGACCGATTCCCAGCCGGCGGCGGCCCTGCGATGCTGCGCTCATTTTCTGGCGTTCTCCTTTGTGACGAGCCCGATGCTGACGCTGATGTCGGTGGGCACGGTCTCGCCCTTGAGCACCTTGACGGCGCTTTCGACGGCAATCCGCCCCATTTCCTGCGGAAATTGCGCGACGCTGGCTATCATGGTGCCTGTCTCGAGCGCCCGTCGCGCGTCTTCCACGGCATCGAATCCCAGCACCCGGATGCGGCCGGTGCGGCCGGCGGCGCTGATGGCCTCGATCGCGCCGAGCGCCATCATGTCGTTGCACGCAAAGACCGTGTCCAGTTCCGGGTGCGCCTGCAGGATGTTTTGAAAGACGCTGAAGCCCTGGTCGCGCTCCCAGTTCGCCGTCTGCGAGGCAACAATCTTGACGCCCGGGGTCGCTTTGATAGCCTCGCGGAAGCCGCGAACCCGCGAGTCGCCGGTATCGTGGCCCGGTATCCCCTCGAGGATCGCGACGTTTGCCCGCCCGCCTGACGCCTTCACAAGAAACTCGCCGACGATCTGACCGCCGCGATAGTTGTCCGACCCGACGAAGGCAACGGTCTTCACACCCGCGTCAGCCGCCGCTTTCGGGTCGAGACGTGTATCGACCACGATCACCGGGATGCCAGCCTGATTCGCTTTCACGAGCGCGGGCACGACTTCACGCGAGCCCGACGGGGTCACCGCCAGCGCGTTCACCTTGGCCTGGATCAGGTTCTCGATGATCTGCATCTGCTTCTCGACATCGACCTCGCGTTCGGCGGCCTGGACCACCAGGTCGATGTTGAGCTGCCTGGCGGCTTCCTCGGCGCCCCGCTGCATCTCGATGAAGAAGGGGCTGTTCAGCGTCTTGAGGACGAGCGCCACGCGCGGACGGGCGTCCCCGGCTGGTTCGCCGCGATTGCATGCTGCCAGGCCGGCCGCCACCACGATCGCCAGAAACACAGCGCATTTCGGTAACATCTGTCTCTCCTCTGCGGGTCACGCCTTCCTGGACTTGAGTGTCGTGTCGACGAGCGCCGCCGTCACGATGACAAGACCGATGACGATCTGCTGCAGGAACGACGATACGCCCAGCAGGTTCAGGCCGTTGCGCAGCACGCCCATGATAAGCGCGCCGATCAGCGTCCCCATCAGCGTGCCTTCCCCGCCCATCAAGCTCGTGCCGCCGATGACCGTCGCGGCGATCGCGTCGAGCTCGTACATGATTCCGGCGATCGGCTGTGCCGAGTTGAGCCGCGCAGTCAGCAGAATCGCCGCGATGGCGCTGGCGAGTCCAGAGACGCCGTACACCACGGTCTTGTGGAGCCGGACATTCACGCCGGACAGCCGCGTCGCCTCCTCGTTGCCCCCCATGGCATAGGTGTAGCGGCCGAAGCGGGTGCGCGACAATACGAACTGCCCCAGGCCGTAGACGACGATGGTGACCAGTACCGGCGCCGGAATGCCCGCCACGCGGGCCGTCGCGACGGTCCGGAATCCGTCGTCGAAACCGGAAATCGGTCGCCCCTCGGTGAACACGAGCGCGCAGCCGCGCGCGATGCTCATCATACCGAGCGTGGCGATGAAGGGAGGGAGCCGGCCCAGCGTGATCGCCAAGCCGTTCAGCGCGCCAAACAGGAAGCCGGTGGCCAGCGCAGCGGCGGCCGCCAGCGGTGGCGGCACACCGGCATGCAGCAAAGTCGCCAGCACGACGCCGGCGAGCGCCAGGAGCGATCCGACCGAGAGGTCGATGCCGCCCGAGATGATGACGAACGTCATGCCCAACGCAATCACGGCGTTGATCGAGGTCTGTTCGAGGACGTTGACCAGGTTCGAGACGGTGAGGAAGTGCGGGGTCAGGATCCAGAGCAGCAGACACAGCCCCACGAGTCCCAGGAGCGTGCCGAGCCGGCGTCCTGATGAAACGAGCCGGCGCATTCAGGACGCCAGGCCCAGCGCCGCGTGCAGCACAGCTTCCTGCGTGGCACCACGGTCGAGCACCGCCTGCACGCGGCCGCCGTGCATGACGAGGATGCGGTCGCTCATGCCGATCACTTCCAGCAAGTCGGAGGAGATCATCAGGATCCCGGCGCCCTGCGCCGCGAGCCGGTCGAGCAAGGCATAGATTTCCATACGCGCGGCCACATCGATGCCGCGCGTCGGCTCGTCGACGATCAGGACGTCGGAGCGCGCGGCCAGCCATTTCCCCAGCACGATCTTCTGCTGGTTGCCTCCGCTCAGAGTGGCGACCGCCACGTCGGGCCCCGCGGTCTTGACGCGCAAATCCCGGATCCACGTGACGGCTTCGCGTCGTTCGGCCGCGCGATCGATCACGCCCGCAGTGCTCAGCCGCACCAACTGCGGAAGCGTCAGGTTCGAGGTCACCGTCTGCTGCAGGACCAGGCCCTGCCGCTTGCGATCCTCAGGCACGAGCCCGATGCCATGCCGGATCGCGTCGGCTGGGGTGCGCAATCGAAGCGGCCGGCCGTTCAACACCACACGACCGGTCTCGAGCACATCGGCGCCCGCGATCACGCGCGCAAGCTCGGTGCGCCCGGCGCCCAGCAGCCCCGCGACTCCGAGGATCTCGCCCCGGTGCAGCGTGAGGCTCACGTTGCGGAGCCGCGAGCCGCGGCTCGCGTCCTCCACCCGCAGCAGTTCGGCGCCTCGTTTTCGCGTCGGCACAGGGAAATGCTCCGCGATATCCCGGTTGGCCATGAGGCGGACGAGTTCCGGCACTGGAGCCGGCAGCGGCCGCGTGCCTACGGTCCGGCCGTCGCGCAGGACGGTGGCCCGGTGTCCCACTCTCGCCAGCTCCTCCATCC
>JAIVJE010000198.1 GCA_020200195.1 Acidobacteriota bacterium
GCACGCCCGGCCGCAATATCGGGCGCGGGTCTTGCGCTCGGGTTGTCAACCACGATGAATCCACTGCTCGGCGCGGTGTGCTCGTTGATATACGGCGTGTCCATCGTCGCCGATGGGATACGGCGGCGCGCATTTGCTGCAATCGCGCGTCACTCGATTGCGGCACTGTTCGTGATCGTGGCTGTGGCGTGGGGCGCATCGAGCAGGGTCATGGACGGCGCGACCGCCGCGCTCGACATCGGCTTCGCCGGTTTCTCGCGGCACGACCCCGTGATCACCTTGCTGCTGTCACTCGGCCCCGTCCTGCTGCCTGCGATATCCGGCTTGCGGCGGCCGCACAGCGATACCGCATTTCGCGCCGTCGTGATCGGGTCGACAGGGATCCTGGCCGGGCTCTTTCTGCTCTATTTCGTCCGAATCTCGGAGGCATCGTGGGTGGGGTTCCGCGCGGGCCAGATTCTGCTGGTCACGATTCCAATTCTCCTCGCGCGCGCGCTCGAACAATTACCAGCTCCCGCGCGATACATGCTGGCGTCGCTCATTCTACTGATAGGTCTCCCGACCACGGCGATCGACGCCTGGAATACGCAGGACATCGGGAACCGGCGTCCGGGGCCGGGGTTCCGATGGACCCTGTGGACAACGCCAGATCAAGAGGAGGCGTTCAGCTGGATTCGGCAGAACACCGCGGATGATGCGATCGTGCAGATGGAGCCGATCGTACGAGGCCGCGAGCACTGGACCTTAATCCCGTCGTTCGCTGGACGCCGGATGGCGGCGGGCCTTCCAATCTCGCTGCTGCCGCTGCCAGAGTACGCCGAACGATCGGAGATCGTGCGGCGGGTCTTCGAGACTGCCGACGCAGGAGAAGCGTCGGCGCTCTCGCGGCGGTTACGGCTGGATTATCTGTATGTCGATCGGGACGACATGACAGCGTATCCGTCGGGCACTCGCAAGTTCGACGAGCACCCCGCCCTCTTTGAGCGCGTGTTCACGAACCCGTCCGTGCGAGTGTATCGGGTCCGGTGAAAGTCAACCGCGACGGAATCTGTAGAACGTCCGCACGCCGACGAACCAGTCTCGCAGCCCAATCTTTTTTCCCTCTTCACGGCTTCGCGGGTAGTACCTCACTGGCACCTCGACGATCCGCTTTCCCAGGGCCAGCATCTTCGCGGTGATCTCGTGATCGAGCTCGAAGCCGCTGGTGGTCAGCCGCAACGACATCAGCGCTTCTCTCGGAAACAGCTTGAGCGCAGTCACCGTGTCGGTCAGGTAGCGGCCGGTGAAGACAAGTGCGGCCAGGCTGAGGCTGCGGCCGCCAAGGTAGGCGGGCAGCGATTGTTTGTCGTAACGACCCCGATTGAGATACCGGCTCCCGTAGACGATGTCGCCCTTCCCCTCGAGGAGGGCCTGGACCATCGGCAGGTAGTCTCGCGGATCGTATTCCAGGTCTGCGTCCTGGATGATCAGCAGATCGCCGGTGGCGAGCTCCAGGCCGGCGCGAACCGCGCGACCCTTGCCGCTGTTGTGCCCGAGCCGGTGCAGCGTGACTTCTGAAAACTCCCGCACGACCTCCGACGTTCGGTCGGTTGAATGATCGTCGACAACGATCACCTGTTTGGCCACGCCGAGCGGAGCGAGGTCGACCGCGCGGATCTGTTCGAGCAGCGTGCCGATGAAGGGTTCTTCGTTGTAGGCGGGAATGACGATTGAGAGCAGCCTAGCCATCACGCGCAGACCGGTCTTGCAGGTAGCGTTCGATGAGGGCCAACTCGTCCGGCGTGTTGACGCCGATCGCTTCCTCCGGGTCAGCGCATGGAATTGTCAGAACCTCTGCGCGGCCCGACAGCCACGCGATGAACGGTATGAAGTTTCGCTCACCAGTTCGAGTGCCCTGCTCGACGTCACGTGCGAATTGTGGCAACAGATCGAGATAGGTGTGGAGCGACAGATCGAACACGCCGGCATCGGACTCGCCGATTGGGGGCATGGGGTCGCCTTCGCGCCGGTGCAGGATCCGACGGATACGCCCGGCCTCGTCGCGCTCGAGGTGGGTGTACGGTTCCGTGCGGCGGCACGTAGGGAGGATGAGCGGCGGGTCCGCAGGCGGCGTCGTCGCGGCACGAATCCGCGCCACCGTCTCCGGGCGGATGGCCACCTGATCGCACCACGTAATCAACAGCCGCCTGGGCCTGTGCACCTCGACGGCGGGTCTGGCGAGCAGGATTGCATCCAGCATCCCCGTCGGTTCGGGTTGCACGAACATATCAACGGCGGTGCGGAGAGCGTCGCGCACCGCCGGGGCCGCGCTGGGATGGACGACCACGGCCACGCGCTGGACCGCATTCGCGTACAGCTCCAGCAGATGGTCGATCATGGGCCGGCCGTTCACCGGTACGAGCACTTTCGGCACTGAACTCCCCAACCGGGACCCCGGCCCGGCTGCGGGAACGATGAGCATCCGTTCCATGAATCACGGAGCCTGGGCGTGGCGCGACGATTCGGCGCTTACGTCTGCGGCTTGGCCGCTGCTCAACGCGGGCGCGGCGGCAAAAGTGCGCACGCGGCCACGCAGCACGGCGACAATCGCGCGAAGGCCATCCAGCGGGCTCGTGCGTTTTACCTGTGCCGGGGAGATCGAGAAGAACTGGACCGGAACTTCGAACATCTCCGCCTTTCGTCTGAGCAGCAACGACAACAGATGCTGGTTGACCAGTTTGTCGGTGAGAAGGCACGGCACGCCACGGATGTCCGCGGCACGCACGACGCGCGCCGCCGAGAGCGTATCGGATACGTAGCGGCCGTACAGCGCGAGATAAAGCAGGCTGAGCAGGTGCGAACCGACGTAGCTGACGGCGCCCAACACACTTCGGTGACGATACTTCAGCCTGTAGGATGCATGGATGTCGTTGACCGACAGCCGCCGGCTGCCCCAAACGGCGTCCAGGCGGCCAAGGGTCAGGTGCGAAGCCAGGTTGGCGATGTCCTCTCCGTTGTACATCCCGGAAGATTCGAACAGCAGCACGTAATCGAACCTGCCTTGCTCGAGGGCTGTGCGGAACTGGCGGTCGCGTTGTTTCTCATTCCCCTCCAGCCTGGTGACTGGAAAGCCGAGTCTGAGCACGAAGGACTGCCCCTTCGATGAAGGGCCCCAGAATCTTCGCCGCGTCATGCCGCCCTGTCACCCCTTCCTCGTAGTTACCCACGCGGATCAACCGTGGAACCTCGAGCGACTCCAGGCGGCCGAGCGGAACGTACGGCGCTTCATTTTCGATGTGCTTGGGATCGTTGAGCAGGTAGTGCGTAATCAGGCAGGGCGTCGGAATCCCGAGACGTCCCCGTTCCTTCAGATAGAACACGGCGCGGTCGATGATGTCGACGGCGCTGCTCCCGGTGATCTCCGCATCCGCCTGGATGTTGGTGACGAGCAGCTTTATGGCAGTGAGGTTGGCGGCAATCGCTTCGCTCAGCCCCGGCGTGAGATACGAGGGAAACAGACTCGAGTGTTGTGTGCCGGGCGCGTAAATGATCAAGTTCGCGTGGCGGATCGCGTCCCCCAGCCTCGCGTTCAACGCGACGGGCGCGCCACGAGCCGCCAGCACCCGCGCGAGTTGCTCGCGGTCCAGCATCGCGAGCTGCTGCAGACCGTCACCGCTCAGACGTGATGCCAGGAGAAAGATGTCATGAATGCGGTTGCGGCGCTTCGCGTCGACGATCTCTTCCTCGCTGCCCAGCAGCCGGCCGTCGGCGTCGATGGCCACGAGGAAGGCATTGGTGCCGTCAGTGACGTTCTCGATGATTCCAGGTGGCAGTCCGACGAGGCCGCAGTATTGATCGACCGCATCGTTGAAACGCCGGTCAGCGAGCAGAAAGGCACCTGCGAACACAAGGTTGCCAACACTGCAGTCTGCGAAGCTGAATGGCCGGTCGGTCGCCTGGAGCTCTCGGGCAAACCGCTCGAGCCGTTCCGACACGACTTGGCGGATGTGCGCCGGCAGCGGCGCCGCCAGCCGGCCAACCGCCTGCAGCCGCGGATCGGTGCTCGAACCGAGGCGAACCGCGCTCGCAAGCTCGGCGCCGGTAGCACGTTCCGTGAGGTCGCCCTGAAGACGCAAATCGAACAGGTCGATAAGTTGTTCCGGGACGGTGCCCAGAACACGTGCCAGACGTGACGCGTTCTTCCGGAAGTCGGATGGGCCGAGCGCATCGCCGAGGAAAGACCGGACCTCTCCGGTGGACGCGCCATCATCGTACCCGTTGATCGCAATCGTCAGCGCGATCCGCGGATTCGAGACGAGCGGTGTCGTGAGCGGTCCGGAACCGCGGCCGCCCGAAAACAACACGACGCGCAGGCGCTGACGGGGGGCCGATGTCGCGGGCACGCCCAATTATCGCGGTATAATTCACCGGTTTCAATGGAGAGCGCCGCGCATCACAAACTCCTCGAACACGTGCCGTGCTTCCTGTGCGGTGCGGACGACTACGACATCATCCACAGAGCGCGGAACGGCCGCGAGACAGACGGCGTCGATAGCCAGAGGTTCCGGGCCTCGGGCGACGAGTTGCTCGTCGATCAGCTCGTACGGTGCCGCCACTGCGCGCTTCAGTACGTGAACCCGAGATTGCGCGGCGACTTGATCCTGTCGGGCTACACGGAGGGGGAGGATCCGGCGTACGTATCTCAGCTCAAAGCTCGCGAACGCACGTTTGCGTCAGCTCTGGACGAGATCGAGCGAGCCGCAGGTGCGACGGGCCGGTTGCTGGACATCGGCACGGCCGCCGGAGCGTTCGTTGCTGCGGCCCGCGACCGCGGCTGGCAGGCGGAAGGGTGCGAACCGAATCGATGGTTGGCTGAATATGGAGCACGGCATTACGGTATCTGCATCCGCCAGGGTAGCGTATTCGATCAGCAGTACGAAGAGGGCAGCTTCGACGTCGTGACACTGTGGGACGTGATCGAGCACACGACCGACCCACGTGCTGTACTCGAACGCTGCCGGGCGTTGCTGAAGCCCGGCGGCATTCTCGTGGTGAATTATCCAGACATCGGGAGCTGGATTGCCAGGGTGCTGGGCCGGCGCTGGCTCTTCCTGACATCGGTCCACCTGTACTATTTCGACCGGGGCACGATCCGGCTCATGCTGGAAAAGACCGGCTACCGCGTCGAAACTGTCCGCCCGCACATTCAGCGGCTCGAACTCGATTACCTCCTGTCGCGCGGCGCCGTGCGGAGCAGAGCACTGTCGCGTTTCAGCCGGGCTCTGATTCGACCGTTCCGGATCGCACGGGCGCAAGTCCCGTACTGGCTCGGCCAGACGTTCGTGGTCGGCCGAAAGACCTCCGGTCTGCTCACCGTTCTGGGGCTGGAGTTGTGAGCGACGCCGGCGTCAGGTCCCGAGTGCTGGCCTTCTGCCTTGCGCTCGCGATGCCCATCTGTCTGCCGGCCATAAGTGGCTGCGAACGCCCAAACCGTCCATCGC
>JAIVJE010000005.1 GCA_020200195.1 Acidobacteriota bacterium
CGTTCCGCCTGACTGAGAAGAGGAGACATGCCAAGACTCACGCTTCTCGCCTTGATGCTTCTCCTCGCATCGCCGCCAGACCGGGCCGCGCCTGATCTGGGCGTTCCGTCGAAAACCGGTCTCGTGGTCTGCACCTCGTCGCCCGCGTGCGACGCTGGCGCGTCGGTGCTCGCCAGAGCGGGGAACGCTGTGGACGCCGCGGTCGCGACCGCGTTCGCGCTGGCGGTGACGCACCCGAGTGCAGGCAACGTCGGCGGCGGCGGGTTCATGATCGTTCGCACTCCCTCAGGTGAGCTGACGGCGATCGACTACCGTGAGAAGGCGCCCGGAGCTGCGACCCGCACGATGTACCTCGACGCCGACGGCAAAATCAATCGCAGCCTCACGAATGCCGGATATCTGGCGCCTGGAGTGCCGGGCGCCGTGCGCGGCCTGCAGACCGCGCACACACGATTCGGCAAGCTGCCCTGGAAAGATGTTGTGATGCCTGGGGTCCTCCTCGCGGAACAGGGCTTCCCCGTCTCCGCCGGACTCGCCCGCAGTCTCAACAGCGCCCTCCAGCGGGGAATGGCCAAATTCCCTGCGTCGGTAGCCGCGTATGGAAAGCCCGGCGGCGGCAAGTGGGCGCAGGGGGATCGCATTGTTCTCGCCGACCTGGGGCGCACGCTCCGCGCTATTGCGACCGACGGGCCGGATGCCTTTTACAAGGGATGGATCGCCGACCGGATTGCCGATGACATGAAGGCGAACGGAGGCCTGATCACGAAATCGGACCTCGCCGCGTATGAGGCGAAGGTACGCACGCCCGTGCGCGGAACGTATCGAGAATACGAGGTCATCTCGATGCCGCCCCCGAGCTCCGGAGGGGTCACACTCATCGAGATGCTGAACATCCTCGAGCCGCTCGCGCTCAAGTCGAAGGGGCTGCTGACGGCGCCGGCGTTGCACCTTCAGATCGAGGCCATGCGCCGCGCATACCTGGACCGGGCGCGGCACCTCGGCGATCCGGATTTCGTGGAAGTGCCTGTCGCGCGTTTGACGTCCAAGGACTACGCGAGGACCGTGGCCGCAACGATCGGCGCCGACAAGGCCTCGCGCAGCGCCGACCTTGGACGGGATATCGTCACCACGCCGCAGGAGCCCGACGAGACGACACACTACTCGGTCATCGACCGACACGGAATGGCTGTCGCCACCACCACGACGCTCGAGGGCAGCTATGGCTCCCACGTTGTCGTCAAGGGTGCGGGCTTCCTCCTGAACAACGAGATGGGAGACTTCAATCCAAAGCCTGGCGCAACGAACCTGACTGGGGATATCGGAACGCCCGCGAATGTGATCGATCCCGGCAAACGCATGTTGAGCTCCATGACGCCGACGATGGTCGTCAGGGACGGAAAAGTCGTGCTCATCACCGGTTCGCCCGGAGGCAGGACCATCATCAACACCGTGCTGGCCATCGTGCTGGGTGTTACGGAATACGGACTGACCGGGCGCGAGGCGGTGGACATGACGCGCATGCACCATCAGTGGCTGCCAGACGACGTCACGATCGAGGCAACGGGCGTCAGCGACGCGACCATCGCCAGGCTCCGGTCAATGGGCCACCGCGTCCGGACACAAGGACGGCAGGGAGACGCTCACTCGATCTGGGTGTCTCCGGACGGGACGCCGTACGGCATCAACGACAAGCGTACGCCTGACTCGAAAGCATCCGTACCCGCCCATTTGACAGCTCCAACGGGCGGACAGTAGTGTCCCCCCTTGACCGGTCAGCCGGCGGACGGTAGGCTTGACGCACATATGCGCGCGCGGCACCACCACCACCGGCACCACCACTCCTGCTCAGGCGGGCCGGCCGAGCTGCAGATGCGCTGACGACACAGCGACCAAACGCACTCTTCCAAGGGCCTCGCCGAACACGGTGAGGCCCTTTTTATTTTCGCTGCATCGAAATCAGCGGCCCGGAACCTCTATGGATTTCACGAAGCTCAACGGACTGATTCCGGCGGTAATCCAGGACGACGAGACCGGCGACGTGCTGATGGTCGGGTTCATGAATCAGGATGCCCTCGACCGGACGATCGCCACGGGATTCGCTACGTTCTACAGCCGGTCGCGCGCGACGCTCTGGACGAAGGGAGAAACCTCGGGTAACCGACTCTCTGTCAAGAGCATCCTCACGGACTGCGACGAAGATACGGTCCTGGTGAAGGTCACGCGCCAGGGTGACGGGCTGGTGTGCCACACGGGCGCGGTCAGCTGCTTTTTCACGACAGTTCCGCACGAACGGTTCCGCACAGAGGGTTCCGCACAAAAGGTTCCGCACGAGGAACAGTCATGACGTCCACCTTGCGGCTTGGCATTCCGAAAGGGTCGCTGCAGGACGCGACGATCCAGTTGTTCGCGCGCGCCGGATTCAACATCTACGCGACGACGCGCTCGTACTTTCCGGCCATCGACGATCCGGAGATCGAGTGCATGCTGATCCGGGCGCAGGAGATGGCACGGTACGTCGCCGACGGGGTCCTCGACGCCGGGCTGACCGGCCAGGACTGGATCGCGGAGCACGCGGCTGCGAATGGCGCGCCGGGATCGATCGTGCCGATCGCGGACCTCGTGTATGCCAAGCAGAGCTTTGGCAAGGTGCGCTGGGTGCTGGCCGTACCCGAGGATGCACGCTACCAGTCGCCGCAGGATCTCGAGGGTGCGACGATCGCAACCGAGCTCGTGCGCGTGACGCAGGCGTACTTCTCCCGCTTGCGAGTCGGTGTGAACGTCGAGTTCTCCTGGGGCGCCACGGAAGTCAAGCCGCCGATGCTGGCCGATGCGATCGTCGAGGTGACGGAAACCGGCTCCTCGCTGCGTGCCAATCGGCTGCGTGTCATCGATACAGTGATGGAGTCGAACACGCAACTCGTCGCCAACGGCGGCGCGCTCACTGACCCCTGGAAACGGACCAAGGTCGAGAACATCGCGCTGTTGCTCAGGGCCGCCATCGAGGCCCAGGGGCGCGTCGGTGTCATGCTCAACGTCCGGCGCGCCGACCTCTCCGCGGTGCTTGCCCTGCTTCCCGCGTTGCAGCGCCCGACCATTTCGCCGCTCAGCGACGATGAGTGGGTGGCGATCAACACGATCATCGAGGAGCGGACGGTGCGAGATCTGATTCCGCGGCTGAAGGCGGCACACGCGCAGGGGATCGTCGAATACCCGTTGAACAAGATCGTCATCTGATCTGACCGGTGATGCGAATCATTGACTCGAGGAACGCGGATGCGGTGGCCGCTCTGCTCGACTACCGACCGGGCCGGGATCCGCGAATTGCACGCCGGGTCGCCGGTATCGTCAAGAGTGTTCGTAACGGCGGTGATCCAGTGCTCCTCGACCTCGCGCGGCGGTTCGACGGGTTGCGCGTCCCGCCGGAAGTCACTCCCACCGAGATGGAGCGGGCAGCACGAAACGTCCCCAAGGACGTGCGTCGCGCCATCGCGATAGCGGCGCGACATATCCGGCGCGTGGCCGCCAGGCAGGTCCCCGCCACGTGGTCGGTGACGTCGGCCCCCGGCGTCCGCGTCAGACAACGCGTCGTCCCACTCGAGCGCGTCGGTTGTTACGTGCCCGGCGGCCGATATCCTTTGCCATCGTCGTTGCTGATGACGGCGATCCCGGCGCGCGTGGCGGGTGTTCGCGACGTCATTGTCGTCTGTCCGAAGCCGGACCCCACGGTCATGTGTGCGGCGATCGAAGCTGGCGTTTCGAAGCTGTTCAGGCTCGGCGGCGCCCACGCGATTGCCGCGCTCGCATACGGAACTGCCTCCGTCCCACGCGTTGACAAGATCGTGGGCCCTGGGAACGCCTACGTGGCTGCGGCCAAGGCGCTGGTGGCCGCCGATTGCGCGATCGACTTCTTTGCGGGACCGAGCGAGATTGGGATCCTGTCCACGGCCGGCCGCTCGGACTTCATCGCCGCTGACCTGCTCGCACAGGCCGAGCACGATCCCGATGCGCGCGCCGTGCTGATCACGTCCAATCGATCTCTTGCCCGAGCGGTTGCACGGGATATCGCGCGTCTCATGCCTGACGCCGGACCTGCCCGCGAGGCCATCGCGCAGCACGGCGGCATCGTTCTTACCCGTTCGCTGGATGAAGCTGTCGCGCTCAGTCAGCGCATGGCGCCCGAGCACGCCGTCTGCGACACGGACGCGGTGGCCTCGCGGTTGACGCACGCGGGTACCGTGTTCGTGGGCCGCTATAGCGCACAGGCGTGCGGCGACTACACGACCGGATCCAACCACGTGCTCCCGACGGGCGGCGCGGCACGGGCGCGGGGCGGCCTGAGCGCGGCAGATTTCGTTCACGTCTCGACTGTGCAGCGACTGACATCGCGAGGCGTTCGCGCGATTGGCCCGGCCGCGATTGCGTTGGCCGGCGCCGAAGGATTGCCGGGGCACGCGGCGTCCATCGCCGTGCGTCTCGGGCGCAGCAGAAAGGGCATGCCGCTCACATGAGTTATGAGTACGAGCGGGTCGCAGCGCCTCGGTCAGGTCTGCGTTTGCACCTCAATGAAAACACCGCTGGCTGCTCGCCGCGAGTACTCGCCGCGCTCCAGACGATGACGCGGGAAGACGCCGCCTTCTACCCGGATTACACGGACGCGATCGAGGCCTGTGCCGGCTGGCTCGGCGTCGCTCACGATCGGGTGCTCCTCACGAACGGGCTGGACGAAGGGATCCTGGCGGCATCGGTCGCGGCCATGCGCGGCAGTGAAGGAGAACGGCGGTATGAGGCGGTCGTGGTCGTGCCGGCGTTCGACATGTATGCGGCGTGCGTGGATGCGGCCGGCGGCCGTGTCGTCGAGGTGCCTCTTGGACCAGACTTTTCGTTCGACGGTGACGCCGTAATGGCCGCTGTGACGTCACGCACGCGCCTCGTGTTTCTGACAAACCCCAACAACCCGACCGGCCAGGCTATTCGCCGCGACGCAATCCTGGCGATTGCAGACCACGCGTCTCACGCCATCGTGTTCCTGGACGAAGCGTACGCAGACTTTGCGGGTGACACGCTGATCGGTGACGCAGCTCTGGACCGGCTGCCCAATATCATCGTGGGACGCACGTTCGCCAAAGCATGGGGCCTGGCCGGACTGCGGGTAGGCGCGCTCATCGGCTCGACTGAAACAATGGCGCCGCTACGCCGCGTTGTGCCTCCGTACAGCATCAATGCGTACGCCGCACGCGCCCTCCCGGCCGCGCTGGACGATCGCGATTATTACGACTGGTATCTCGACCAGGTCAGGACGTCGAAAGGCCTGCTCTACGACGCGCTGCGAAAACTGTCCATTCCCTTCTGGCAGAGCGGGGGAAACTTCGTCCTGGCACGGTTCGGCAGCGATGCGGCACGTGTCCTGGAAGGTGCAGCGGCCCGCCAGGTGTTCCTGCGAGACCGATCACGCGATCCCGGCTGCGAGGGATGCGTCCGGATCGGCGCTGGTGTAATCGACCACACCGAGGCGTGCATCGCGGCCATCAGGGAGGTTCTGTGCGGCGCGCCGTAGTCGAGCGGTCGACCAGGGAGACGACGATCTCGGTGCGGCTGAACATCGACGGCCGAGGCCGGTACGAGGTGAGCACAGGCATTCGGTTCCTGGACCACATGCTGGAACTGACAGCGCGGCACGGCGTGTTCGATCTCAAGGTTCGCGCGTCCGGTGACCTCGATGTTGATCAGCATCATACCGTCGAGGATCTCGGGATCGCGCTCGGCGAGGCCTTCTCCTCGGCGCTGGGCACACGGCGGGGCATCAATCGTGCCGGGTACTTCGTGATGCCCATGGACGAGACGCTCGGTGTCGTCGCCCTAGACCTCGGGGGCCGCGCCCACGCAGCGATCGACCTGAGGTTGAAGGTGCGGCAGGTCGGGGATCTGCAGGCGGAGCTCATCACTGATTTCTTCGAAGGATTCGCACAGGGCGCTCGCGCCAACGTGCATCTGAAGGTGCTGTACGGGCGATCGAGCCACCATCAGGTCGAAGCCCTGTTCAAGGCGTTCGGTCGAGCGCTTCGCGTCGCATGCGCCAGGGACCCGCGCCTCGCACGCATGCTGCCCAGCACCAAAGGCCTTCTGTGAAACGGATCGCGCTCATCGACTATGGCGCGGGCAACCTGACTTCGGTGCGCAAAGGCTTCGTCGCCGCGGGTGCGGATCTCTTCACCCCCGACAGCCCGTCCGCGCTCGCTGGCATGTCCGCCATTGTGGTACCCGGGGTCGGACATTTTGCTGCCACGTCTTCCCTCAGTGATGGCTGGCGCGAGGCGATTGCCGTGGCAGTGCGGCAGGGCACGCCGCTGCTCGGAATCTGCCTGGGGCTGCAGTGGCTCTTCGAGGGCAGCGAGGAGGCTCCGGACGTCCCCGGGCTGGGTGCGATTCCAGGCCGCTGCTTCCGTCTGCCGCCACCGCTCAAAGTGCCGCATGTCGGCTGGAACGCGCTGGAGCCAACGCCTCGGCCGCCCTCGGCGTTGCTCGAAGGCGTGCACCCGGGCACTCATATGTACTTCACGCATTCGTACGCCGCGCCAGTCACCGATGCGTGCGCTGCGTGGACGAGCCACGGCGTGCGCTTCGCCTCCGTCGTCGACGCGGGCAACGTGTTCGGCGTGCAGTTTCATCCGGAGAAGTCGTCTGATTCGGGCATCCGCATTCTCGAGAACTTCGTCAGGATTTCATGCTCGCGAAACGAATAATCGCGTGCCTCGACGTCCGTGACGGCTGCGTGGTGAAGGGCGTCAACTTCGAAGGCCTCCAGGCTGCCGGCGATCCCGCGGCCCTGGCGCGCCGCTACAACGTCGAGGGCATCGACGAGCTCGTCATTCTGGATGTGACCGCGACGATCGAAGGCCGTCGCGCGCTCGAGAGCACCGTGCGCGCCGTTTCCGCCGAGCTGTTCATCCCTCTGACCGTCGGCGGAGGCATCCGTTCCGAAGACGATGCGGCGGCGGTGATTGATGCGGGAGCCGACAAGGTGAGCCTGAACAGCGCCGCCCTCGCCAATCCGGAGCTCATCACGCGTCTGGCGGCGCGGTACGGCAGCCAGGCCGTCATCGTCGCGCTCGATGCGAAATTGAGCGACACGTCTTACGAGGTCTACGCTCGGAGCGGGCGCGCGCCGACACTCAGAAACGCCGTGGAATGGGCGCAGGAAGCAGAATGGCGTGGGGCTGGCGAGATCCTGCTGACGTCAATCGATCGGGACGGCACACGCACCGGTTTCGACTGTGCGCTGACCGCGGCCGTCTCGAACGCCGTGCGGATACCGGTCATTGCTTCGGGGGGCGCTGGAAAGTTCGCTGATTTTCTAGAAGTGTTCACCGTTGGACGGGCCGATGCGGCGCTTGCGGCATCGATCTTCCACTATTCAGAGCACGCCGTCGGGGATCTGAAGCACTACCTCTCCGAGCGCGGTATACCGATTCGGCGCTGACACATGCTCATTCCGTCAATCGACCTCCAGGGCGGGCGGATTGTTCAGCTCGTACAAGGCGAGCGCCTCGCTGTCGAATCGGCAGATATCGATGCCTGGGTCAGACGGTTCAGCGGCTTTTCGAAGGTGCAGCTCATCGACCTCGACGCGGCAAAGGGCGAGGGCGAGAATCGCGAACTGGTGTCGCAGATCTGCGCCCGGCTGCCCTGTCGCGTGGGGGGCGGCATCAGAACACTGGAGTGCGCGCGCGAGGTGCTGGCGCGCGGCGCCACGCACGTCATCATCGGATCAGCACTGTTCCGGGACGGCCGCGTAGACGACGAATTCGCGCGCACGCTCTCTGACGCACTGGGGCGCGACCGTGTAATCGCGGCAGTGGACAGCCGCGCCGGCGCCGTCGTCACCCACGGATGGCGTACCCGACTCGCATTGTCAGCTGTCGATGCCGTGCGTGCGCTGGAGCCATACGTCGGCGAATTCCTGTACACCCATGTCGACAGTGAAGGGCTGATGCAGGGAACGGACATCAGCGCGATCAGGGCGATCCGATCTGCCACGACGCGTGCTGTGACCGCGGCTGGCGGGATCACGACCGCGGCGGAGGTCGATGAGCTGCAGGCCATGGGGGTCGATGCGGTCGTCGGCATGGCAATCTACACTGGTCGCTTCAAAGTGCCCGAGGACCTGGAATAACCGGCCCCGAGTAGTGTTATCTTTCCCAGCCACGAACTTTGTCAGGAGGATGCGATGAAGAACTGTGCAGTGCTCTGGGCTCTTGGCCTCTGTCTCGCCGGCGCGAGTCTGGCATCCGCCCAGACGCCGGCCGCCGACTCGCTGTACAAGCGGCTGGGCGGATACGATGCGATCGCCGCGGTCACCGATGATTTCATCGGAAGGATGGCGGCCGACAAGGAACTGTCAGTGTTCTTCGTCCATCACAGCGCAGATGCGCTCAAGCGGACGCGCCAGCTCGTCGTCGATCAGCTGTGCATGGCTACCGGCGGGCCGTGTGTGTACATCGGCCGCGACATGAAGACCGTTCACGCGGGGATGGGGATTACCGAGGCCCACTGGAACGCCGCCGTGCAGCATCTGGTGGCGACATTGGCCAAGTTCAAAGTGCCGGACAAGGAGCAGAAGGAGCTGCTGGCAATCGCGTCGTCGCTCAAGAACGACGTCGTCGATCAGAAGAAGATGTAGCGGCTATCGGGGGATGCCGCCCAGCCTTCTGAGCTTCTGGGGTACGCTGTGCGCGATGCGTGTGCGTGACGTTTTTCTCCTGCTGGTGCTGCTTCCCTTCGCCTCCTGCTCCCGCGCGCCGGGCGTCTTCTCCGAACCGAGCGCGCGGGCGCATGTCGGCATGCTGGCCGGCACGATCGGCAGCCGTCCGGTCGGCACGCCTGCGAACGCGCGCGCGCGCGCGTACGTGGTCGATCAGTTGAAGCAGATCGGATTTCAAGTCAGGGTTCAGGAGGCTGACGGCCGGCGCGCGGACATCGGACGCACCGCGCGCGTCTCGAACATCATCGCGATCCTGCCTGGCACTCGGCGAGAGGCGATCGGTCTGCTTTCCCACTACGATTCAACGCCCGATGCACCAGGCGCGGCGGATGACGCTCTGGGAGTCGCCGTGTCGCTCGAAGCGGCCCGTGTGCTGGCGGCGCGCGAAGGGCGCAACTGGAGCCTCTTCGTCATAGTCACGGACGGCGAAGAGGCTGGTCTGATGGGCGCCGCGGCGTTGATGGCGGATCGCGAGGTGACCGAGAGGCTTCGCGCTTACGTCAACATCGAGGCGGCCGGTTCATCGGGTCCAGCGATTCTGTTCGAGACCGGACCCGGCAACGGGTGGCTGGTGTCGCCGTGGGCGCGGACGGCGCCACATCCGCGCGGAGGATCGTACGCGGTCGAAGTGTACCGGCGGCTCCCGAACGACACCGACTTCTCCATCATCAAGCGCCATGACATTCCCGGGTTGAATTTCGCGCCGGTTGGAGACAGTTACGCGTATCACACGGCGCGCGACACGCCGGAACGGCTGTCGTCGCTCACGATCCGCGAAACCGGCGAGAACGCTGTCGCCATTGCCGGCGCGCTCGAGCAGGTGGACATTACGACGCGAACGGCCGCGGAGGCGACGTTCTTCGACATTGGCCGGACGGTCGCCATCAGATACGGACCGGCGGCGTCGTGGGCTGTGGCCGCCGCGGCTCTATTGCTCGGCGTGATCGCGTGGGTCAAGGTTACCGCGGCGGCGCTTCGCCTCGGCGGGGTGGGGCGGTGGCTGCTGACGGCGCTGTGGTCGCTCCTTGGACTTGCCGCGGCCGCCGGGGCGATGGTGGTCGCGGCCTGGGGCCTCCGCGCGGCGCGCGAAGTGTATCACCCGTGGTATGCGCATCCGGATCGTCTTTTCCTGCTGATGGCCGTCGCGGGAGCGACCGCCGCCTGGAGTGTCGGGCGCATCGGCCAGTGGCTTCCCGCCCGTACTCATGGGGTCCGCCACCCGGTCCTGACATGGAGCTTCACGCTGCCGGTGTGGATGGCGCTGGCCAGCGCGATGTTGTGGCTGGCGCCTGCGGCGGCGTATCTCTGGATGGTCCCGTTGCTCGTTGCGGGTTTTTTGCTGGTACTGGTGCCGCCGGCGAATGCCCTGGCCGTGCGTACCGTGTCGATCGTGGTGCTCGGCGTCTCGGGAACCCTCTGGTTGCGTGAGACTGTCGAGCTGATGCGCTTCGTGGTTGCTATCTTCGGGCGTCTTCCCGCCATCACGCCGGCTCTCGTGTATCCCGCGCTGATGGTTACCGGGGCCCTGATGATCGTGCCTCCTCTGATCGCCGCCGTGACCGCCACGCAGCCGCTGCGACGGCCCGCCGCTGTGACCACACTCTGCTTGCTCGCCCTCGTCGCGAGCGCCGCGCTCGCGTACGTCGCGCCCGCGTATACACCTGAGAGACCGCTGCGCCGGTACCTGCGCGCGCTGCAGGAAGCAGACGGACGAACCGCGGTGTGGGAGGTGGCATCGGTCGAACCAGGGCTCGATTTGGACAGCGGCGCGCCCGAAGGGTTCACCGTCGCCGGCGCGGCGCCTTCGGCGAGCGTGCCCTGGGGCAGACTCCCCTACCCATTCGTGTTCCGCAACACCGCCCAATCCCTCGGCCCGGCGCCGATAGCAGTGGCAGGGTTCACAATCCAGCCGGTCGCCGACGGGATCGAGATGCGCGTGACCGCAGTGCCGAGCGAACCAGGTTTGGCGCTGGCCTTCGTGCTGCCGGAGGACATCGTGCCGGCACGGACGAGCCTCCCGGGTATCCGCCGCCTAGGACGCTGGAGGGCGACGTACATCGCACCACCGCCGGACGGGATCGTCTGGCAGGCCAGTTTCCGCGGCGTGACCACCGACCGGCTTCGGGACACGAAGATCGCGGTGACGTCGTTTGGATTTCCTGGCGGGGCCGGGTGGCAGCGGCTGCCAGGGTGGCTGCCGCAGACCACGACCGTCTGGTCGGCGACCGCTACCTGGATCGTTCCCGCGGCGTCCGGTCCCACCCTTGAGCCGGTCCCACTGTTACGTTAAACTGTGTAGCGGTTACGTGAAAGAACGTAACGGATGCCCCAGAATCCTTTCGTTTACGGGGAAGTCGTGCCGGCCGCCGCGTTCGTCGATCGCGAGGCGGAACTGGATCGCCTGTCCGCTGACCTGCTCGCCGGCCAGAAGGTGTTCCTCATCTCACCGCGCCGGTACGGCAAATCCTCCTTGGTCCGCCAGGCCCTGCGCAGCGCCGCGCGCGGCGGTGCGCTGACCGTCGACGTTACCGTCAGCAGCTACAGCTCGTACGTCGCGTTTCTCGAGGGCTATGCCCGTTCGCTCGTGTCCGTCGAGACGCGCCTGGACCGTGCGCGCACCTGGCTGCGCGACCTGTTGGGCGCCGTGCGGCCCGAGGTCCGAATCGACGACGCAGGCGGCCGGCTGGAACTCTCCTTTCCCTCGATTCGCACGGATCGGGACGTGTCGCGGCTCGCCGGGGAGGTCTTTGCGCTTCCTGGCCGCATCGCCGAAGCTCGAGGCCGCCGAATGACGATTGCGCTGGACGAGTTCCAGGCGATCGGGGCGTTCAACGGCGGGAGCGTCGAGCACGCCCTGCGCGCCGCGGTCCAACACCAGCGGCAGGTCGGGTACGTGTTCTCGGGATCTGAGCCGTCGCTGATGGAACGCATGCTGGGGCGGAGCCGCCCCTTCTACAATCTTCCCTACGACGTGCAGCGCCTCGCGCACGAACTATGGGACGATACGCGCGCCGATGGCCGCCGGACCGCGGGACTCGAGGATCTGCACGTCACCCTCAAGCGATTGCTCGGGGAACACCAGACGCTGTTCGAAGGCACGTGGCAGCGGCTCACTCTCGCACAGCGTGGAGCGCTGCGCGCCGCCGTCCTCGAAGAGGGGCGGGAGCTGCTGTCCGCCGACGTCCGCGCGCGTTATCGCCTGAGCGGCGCCTCAACGGTGCAGGCCTCGCTTGCCGCGCTCGTGCGGGAGGATGTGCTCGCACGCGAGGGAGACCGATACGTAGTGGTGGATTCCTTGTTCCGGGAGTGGGTGGCGAGGCAGACCTTCTGAATTTGACATGCGCTCGATACTGACGCGGCTGGGACTCGACCGCCGGGATGTCCGGGCGTGGGTGATGTACGACTGGGCGAACTCGGCGTTCCAGACGACGATCATCGCCGCGGTCTTTCCCATTTACTTCAAGAGCGTCGCAGCCGCCGATCTGCCGCAGGCGGTCGCTATCTCGCGGTTTGCCTGGGCAACGACCATCGCGATTCTGATCGTCGCCATGGTGGCGCCGCTCCTTGGCGCAATTGCCGACGACGCACCACTCAAGAAGAAGCTCCTCGGGGTGTTCCTCGGCATCGGCGTGTCGGCGACCGCGGCGATGTACGGCATCATGCGGGGTGACTGGATGCTCGCTCTCGTGCTGTTCGTGATTGCCAACGTCGGGGTCGCCGGAAGCATCGTCTTTTATGAGTCGCTGCTGCCCCACCTCGTGCCGGCGAGCGAGCTGGATCGAGTCTCGTCAGCGGGGTACGCAATCGGCTATCTGGGCGGTGGGGTCCTCCTGGCCATCAACCTGCTGATGATTCAGAAGCCCGCGCTGTTCGGGATCCCGGAGGGTGGCACGGCGGTGCGGCTGGCTTTCGTGAGCGTTGCTGTGTGGTGGCTGCTCTTCTCCATCCCGCTGTTCCGCCATGTGGCCGAGCCGCCGCACCGTCCAGGTTCGAGCGAGCGCCTTTCGGGCAACAGCATCATCACCGGGGCCAGGCGGTTGTTCGAAACCCTGAAGGAGCTCCGCCGGTACCGGGAGGCGTTCGTGTTCCTGCTCGCGTTCCTCGTCTACAACGATGGCATCCAGACGATGATCAGGATGGCCACAATCTACGGTACCGAAATCGGCATCAATGAGACCGACATGATCGCGGCGTTGCTCCTGACGCAGTTCATCGGGGTGCCGTTCGCGTTCATGTTCGGGATGGTGGCCGGTCGCGTCGGCGCAAAACGGGCGGTGTTCGGAGGGCTGGCGGTCTATGCGTTCATCACCGGCCTCGGCTACTACATGCGTACCGCGACCCATTTCTACGCGCTCGCGGTGATGGTGGGCATGGTGCAAGGCGGCACGCAGGCGCTCAGCCGATCGATGTTCGCCAGCATGATTCCCCGGCACAAATCGTCGGAGTTCTTCGCGTTCTTTGGTGTCTTCGAACGCTACGCCGGCATTCTGGGTCCGGCTGTGTTCGCGTGGGTGGTGCAGCAGACCGGCACCGGCCGCAACGCGATCCTCACCGTGGGGCTCTTCTTCATCGTCGGCGCGATCGTACTCACGTTCGTGGATGTCGAGGCTGGCCGGCGTGTCGCGCGCGCAGCCGAGGCCGAGGCCGCGACCGCCGGCTGACATGGCCCGAGCTTCTCCTCTGGTGCGGCGGATCGCGCGAGCAGCGTGCTGGGTGTTCTATCGCGTGGACCGCGTCGGTCCCCCGCCGCCCTCTGGTGCAGTGCTGCTGCTGCCGAATCACCCGAACGCGCTGCTGGACCCGGCGGTCATATGGGCCACGGCGGGTCGAGACGTCCGGTTCCTCGCTAAGTCCACACTGTTCGAGGGACCGTTCGGCCGTGAGCGCGGCGCTTGCCGCCGGCGATGCGGTATGCCTCTTCCCGGAAGGGGTGAGCCACTCCAAGGGACGGCTCGAACCGCTGCGCACGGGCGCGGCGCGAATGGCGCTCGCCGCGGAACAACAGGGCACGTCGGTCGCGCTGGTGCCTGTCGGCTTGAACTTCGATCGCAAAACGGCGTTTCGTTCACGCGTCACCGTCGTGTACGGTCCTCAATTTTCGGCTGCCGACCTGCGGCCTCCTGACGACGCCGCTCACGGACCAGCCGTGCGCGCGCTCACGGATCGGATCGCCGGACACATGAAGCGGCTGCTGATAGAAGCGGACCCTTCCGCGGATGCCGCGATCGTCGAGCGCGTGGACCGGCTGTACGCTGCGGCCCGAGGCCGGAGTGACGATGCGGCAGAGAGGGTGGAGCGCCGACGCGTGATTGCCACGGGGATCGAGCGGCTTCGTACAACGAGTCCGTCGCGGTACGAGGAGATCCTGCTACGTGTGCGCCGGTACGACGAGCGGCTCCTGCGTTTCGGTCTACGGGATCGTCATCTGGACTGGCAGATCTCCCGTAAGGAGGCGGCCACATTCGCCGCGCGCGAGCTGCTCGCCGGCGTTGTGCTGCTGCCTCTGGCGGCCGCCGGCCTGGTCCTGTTCGTCGTCCCCTACCACCTGACCGGACTCGCCGCGCGTTGGTTCACGCAGGAGTCGGACGTGGCCGCCACCGCTCAAGTGGCCGCAGGCGCCATCGTCTACGGGCTGTGGCTGTGTGTGCTTGCGGCCGTTGCCGGAGCAGTCGGTGGGACGACGGCTGCGGTGATGACGTTCGCGGTGCTGCCTGTCGTCGCTCTCGCTGCCCTGTTTGCCATCGAGCGGGAGTCCGCGGTGATTGACGCCGTCAGGGCCTGGTTCGTGCTGCGGCGCGCGAGCGGCGTCCAGCGACACCTGAAGCGCCGGCGTTCGGACCTTGCGGCCGTGCTCGACGAAGTGAACGAATGGCTCAGCGCGCAGAACGCGACAGAAACGCCCGGGCACGCGGCCGCGCAAACGCCGCGTTGATGCTGTGCGCAGGCGAGGCCATCACCTTCGTATAGAACTCGTGCGCCTTCGCCTTGTCTCCCAGCTTTTCATACGCCTGTGCGGTGAGGCCGAGGACAAACGGATCGGTCTGATCCCCTTGCGCGAGTTCCGCGACGGCGCCGCGGTAGTCGCGAGAGTAGAACGCGATGTATCCCAGCAGATACGGGTAGAACGGTTGCTGGCCTTCATTACCGCCCGCGTCGAGCTGCGCCTTCGCCTCCCGCGCGTGAGCGAGCGCCGCCTTGCGATCGCCGCGGCGGGCCGCGAAACGTCCCATCGCGTTGCGCCACCGCATCTCGACGAGCGCCATGGCGTCGGCCGGTTGCTGCGACACCTTCTTTCCGGTCTCATAGCCGGTGCGATACCATTGCTCCGCTTTCCGCAGGTTGCCCGATTCGAGGTAGATGCGTCCGATGGCATTCGCCGTGGCGGATGCATTCGGGCGATCGTCCGCAAGGATCTGCGCGTCGAAGACGCGCTGATAGTACCGTGCTGCGTCGTCGGCCCGGGCCTCGAACGCGTACGAGATCCCCATCGCCGACAGAGCCTGATTGCGAGCGTCCTCGGACGCAAGTTTGATGGCACGCTCGAGATGCTCGCGCGCGGCGCGATAGTCGCCGACGAGATCGAATGCGCGCCCCGCGCCATACTGGGCGTCGAACAGATCGGGCGCCGCCGCGACGGCATCCTTGAACCGCGCGAGCGCCTGCTCGACGTCGCCGTCACGCAGCAGCTTCTGGCCTTCCTCGACCAGGTCCTTGGCGGTTTTTTGCCATGGAACGCCGACAGACGGCGCGAGGAGAGACGCAATCAGAATGAACAGCAGGGGCATTCCAGATTCTTGCATAGTCTCTGAGATACGGCCTGTAGTTCTTGGTCCTTGGTACGTGGTCCCTTGACTGCAGCCTTCCGCGTTTGACTGCAGCCTTCCGCGTTCTAAGTGCTGAGGTGTGGCGTGATCGATGTGGGACGGCATCCGCCGCTTCAGGACAAGTGCATTCGAGAAGGTTGTCAATGAATACTGCGGAACATGGAACCTGCCAAGTCGGGTGTGTTTCGGCGATTCCGGTGCGCCAACGTTCGTCGATGATCCACGAGACACACGAGCGCCGCGCCGGTTGGTGGCCGTCGTCAGTGATGGTGGAATTGACTGCGCAAACAGGGACGCGCGGGTGCGCGTCGACACGGCCGCAGCGCACGAGTGGATTACCCGCGTGATGCGCGAAGAGGTCGGGAAATCAGGACGAAGGACCAAGGACTACTTAGGACCACTTGCCTGCTACCATTGCGCGTATGGGCGCCCCAACCAGGCCGGCCGCGTGTTTCGCGCTGATCCTCGCGATGCAGGTACACGGGGCCTGCCCGTCACCCAGCCCGTCTACGGACCCGACGCCGACGAATCCTCAGCCGCCTGCGCCAATTCCGACGGAAGTGTTCACAGCGGAGGACGGGACGCGGTTCGGTCTCCAGACGTATCTCAGCGGTCTGGTCGTACCGTGGAGTCTAGCGTTTGCTCCCGACGGACGGCTGTTCATCACAGAACGGCCGGGCCGCGTTCGGATCGCACAGAACGGAACCTTGATCACCGCGCCCGCTCTCACGTTGACGGACGTCGCCGCGGATGGCGAGGCGGGCCTCCTGGGAATCGCGCTACACCCATCTTTCGACGCGAACCACCTGGTGTATCTCGTGTACACCGCGCAGACATCCGGCGGACGGGTGAACAGGCTCGTGCGCTATCGTGAAGTGAACCAAACGCTCGGGGAGCGCGCGGTACTGCTCGACAACATCCCCGCGGCATCGACACACGACGGCTCCCGATCCGCTTCGGGCCTGACGGCTTCCTGTACATGACGATGGGAGATGCGGCGGATCCGTCGTTGGCGCCGATCCGGCCGACTCTCGACGGGTCGTTGGGCACGAGGCGCTGCTGCAGGGCCGTTACGGGCGTCTGCGCGACGTGATCTCGGGGCCAGACGGCGCGCTCTACGTCAGCACGAGCAACCGCGACGGCCGCGCTTCGCCCCCACCGAACGACGACCGCGTTTTGCGGATCGTCGCCGCGCAGTGATGCGCCTGTCGGCGCTGGCACCCGACCACTTTGTGGCCGGGATGGCTGATCCAGACCTGTCGGGCCTTACCGAGGACAGCCGGCATATCACCACGGGCATGCTGTTCGTCGCGGTGCCGGGGACCGCTCTGGATGGTCACTCGTACATTCCGGACGCGCTCGCACGCGGCGCCGCCGCAGTGGTTGCAGAACGCTTTGTCGAGTCCCCGTCGGTCCCCTTTCTCCAGGTGCCATCGGCCCGGCGTGCGCTCGCGTCGATGGCCGCTCGCTTCTACGGCGAGCCCGCGCGCAGTCTCGACATCGTCGGTTTCACGGGCACGTTCGGCAAGACCAGCACCAGCGACATCCTTCGGCAACTGCTCGCAGCCGATGGCGCCAGACCGGGCGTCCTTGGATCGCTGGGCGCGCGGTTCGGTGCGTTCTACGACCCCGGTAACGGGCTGACGACGCCGGCACCGGTGGAGCTGCACAGAGCGCTCCGCGGGCTGAAGGACGCAGGGGCGAGCGCGGCGATCATGGAAGTCACCAGCCACGCGTTGCGTATGGGTCGCGTCGATGGACTGTGCTTCGCGGGCGGGCTGATTGCCGCGATCATGCCGGGGGAGCATACCGATTTCCACCGCACGTACGATGACTACCTCGCAGCGAAGCGACTCTTTCTCGACTACTTGAGAGCGGACGCACTTCTGGCGTACGACGCGGACAACCCGGCGGCGAAGGCGCTCGCTGACGGGGCCCGCGTGCGCCGCAGGATCGGGTTCTCGCTCGATGGAAACCTGGCTGACATTTGTTTCACCGACGTCGTCATGCATGCCCACGGCTCGACCTTCGATGTCGGAGGACAAAAGCTGCACAGCGCGCTTCTCGGCCGTGGTCATCTGAGAAACGTTGCACTCGCGGCGACGTACGCGCTCGGTGCCGGCGTCAGCATGGACGCCGTCCGAACTGTCCTCCGGACGCTCAAGCCGCTGCGACGCCGGATGGAGACTTACACTGCCGGCGGCCGGACCGTGCTGGACGACACCGCGGCACACCCGGACAGTTTTCGGGCGGCGTTCGACGTGGCCGCGCTAATCCCTCACAAACGCATCGCACTGGTGTACGCGATTCGCGGCAATCGCGGCGCCGACATCAACGACCGCAATGCGCGAGCGATCGCTGACCTGACGAGGCAAGTCGCTGTCGATACTCTCATTGTGACGGCCGCGTCGGACTGCACAGGCCACGCCGACCAGGCGCACGAGGACGAGATCGCCGCAACCCGCGCGGCACTCAGTGCGGACGGCCGCAGTTATCTCTGGCACGATTCGCTCGGCGACGCGCTCGCGGACGCCGCATCACGCACGGCACGCGACGATCTCGTGATGCTCCTCGGCGCACAAGGCATGAATGAGGGGAAGCGGCTGCTCGAGGAAAAGCTGATAGCTGAGAGCTGATAGCCGATAGCTGATAGCTGATAGCTAATTGAGCAGATATTCCTGCATGAACAGGATCCAGTAGTAAGTATTGAAGTTGTTGGTAGAGGCCCGCGCCATGTCGTGCCCCTCGTCCGTATAGACGACATGCCAGACTGGCGTCCCGTTCTTTTTCGCCGCCCGGACGATCTCATCCCCCTGTTCAGCCGGGACGCGGGGATCGTTGCCGCCGTGGGCGATGAACAGCGGCACCTTGATGCGCGCGGCATTGGTGACAGGGGAAATGCTCGTCAGGAACTTCTTCATGGCCGGGTCGGTCTCATCGCCGTACTCCGCGCGCCGGTTCGCCTGACGGGACGGTTCCGTCCTCTCCAGGAATGACACGAAGTTGGCGATCGCAAAACCGGCAAAGGCGCACCGGATGCGATCCGGATACATGGCCGCGACGGCAAGCGTCATGTAGCCGCCATAGCTCGCGCCCGTCACCATCACACGGCTCTTGTCCAGATCGGGTCGCGCCGCAATCCAGTCCAGCAGCGCGCCGATGTCTTTGACGGCGTCTTCGCGTTTCAATCCGTTGTCGAGCTGCTCGAACTCACGGCCGAACCCGGTGGACCCGCGCACATTCGGATACACGATCGCGACCCCCAGCTCGTTCAGGAAGTAGTTGCTGCGCCCCTGGAAGAGTCCGGGGCGCGCGGGCTCGGGAAAGGCTGCGTCCGGACCGCCATGGATGTTGACGACGACGGGCCGTGGGCCGGTGAATCGTGCGGGCGGACGATACATCCAGCCCGAGATCTCGCGGCCGTCGAAGCTCTTCCACGTCACGATTTCCGGGTCCGGCAGGACGTCCGGATTGAACCCGGATGTTTCGCTCTGCGTCCATCGCTCGATCGCGGAGCGTTTGACGTTCACCGAATACACGTCGCCCGCCGAACGGAGGCTGGCTACGGTAAACGCAAGGTCGGTTCCGTTGCGGTGCCACCGCAGATCGGTGATACGCCCGGACGGCAGCTTCGGCACCGTGCGATGACGTCCGCTCGACGCGTCGATCAGTGCGATCTCCCCCACCGCATTCCGGTTGAACAGCACGGCAAGCGTCCGGCGATCCGCCGATGATGCCATCTCCTCGGCATCGGCGCCTTCGCCTGCCACTGGTCGCCACGTCGTGGCGCCGAGCTCTAGCCTGCACAGACGGCGGAACTCCGAGCCGCAGTCGGTGAGGGCGTACACACCCTTTTGATCCGCGGAAAACATCGCCGCTCGGATCGATGCCTTGGGGCCGCCTGACGTGATCGCGGTTTTCGCTCCTGTCTGGACGTTGACGCGCCACAGGTGCGCCTCTGCCGGGCCGATCGTCTCGAGGGCAAGCAGCTCCTGATCTCCGGCCGACCAGTCGAGCACCGACCAGCTGCCCGCTATCTGCCCGACGAGCCGCTCCGATTCGGCGCGGGCGGGCTCCATCACATACAGGTCCCGATCTTTGCCGTTCCGCTTCGTCGAGTCGTACGCGATCAGGGTGCCGCTTCGTGACCATACGGGGATCCCGTGGCGTGCGGTCCCGTCGGTGAGCTGACGGATCGCGCGCGTGGCGATGTCGTAGGCGAACAATTGCCACTTCTCGGCGCCGTTGCCGGTGTCCTTCCTGAAGATGAAATAGCGGCCGGCGACAGGCTCGAACTGCGCCGGTCCGCCGCCGCGGCTGACGCCGTCCCTGAAAAACGTCAACTGCGTCCTGGCGCGCAACGGGCCGTCAACGAGGTGAATCTGCGGCGCGTTCCCAAAGGTGGTGTTGATCAGGATCTGCCGCTGCAAGGGATGCCAGCCGAGGATGACCGCCGAGCGCGAGTCACCGTACGACGCCAGACCGTCGGCGATGGCCACGGGGATCGGCGGGACGCCGTCCGCCTTGATCGTCTCCGGGACGGGTACCAACGCCGGCTGCTGGGCGTGCGCGCACAGAGGAGCCGACACGAGCATCGCGGCACACACGAGACTGCGCATTGATGCTCGGGAAACCATTAGGAATGAAGGCTGATGCCGCCATTATAGTGCAAACCTCCGCGGGCCCACGGTCGTCAAACGAACCGTGGGTTCGGCAAGTTCGTTGGGTTCGGCGGGTTCGTCAGGTTCTAAAGGACCGGGGCGTGCAGCCATGAGAATCATCATCGCCGGCGGGACCGGATTCCTTGGGAGTCCGCTGGCGGAGGGGTACGCGGAGGAGGGGCACGACGTTCGTGTGCTGACCCGCTCGCTGCCAGCGGGTGAACCGCGCCACGACCCCGGAACCGGCGTCCCCGGTGTCACGCGGGTGGGGTGGACACCTGACGGCCAGAGCGGGCCGTGGGCGTCCGTGCTCGAACATGCCGACGCCGTCATCAACCTCGCGGGCGAATCCATCGGCGAGGGGCGATGGACGCCGCGGCGGAAGGCGCTGCTGCGCGATAGCCGGATCCTCTCGACGCGCAGCCTGGCGGCGGGGATCGGGGCTGCGTCGGTGCCGCCGCGCGTGTTCGTCAGCTCCAGTGCCGTCGGGTATTACGGTCCCTCCGGCGACGACATCAAGACGGAGGATGCTGGTCCGGGCACTGACTTTCTCGCGCGCTTGTGCGAGGAGTGGGAGCTCGAGGCAACCAAAGCTCAGCGTCCCGGGACCCGCGTCGCGATTGTCCGAACCGGTGTCGTCCTCGAGCGCTCGGGCGGGGCGCTGGTGAAAATGATCACGCCGTTCCGTCTGTTTGCGGGGGGACCGATGGGATCCGGCCGCCAGTGGATGTCATGGATTCACCGGCTCGACTGGATCGAACTAGTGCGGTGGTTGATCGAGCAGCCGTCGGCGACCGGGCCCTTCAACGCGACCGCGCCGCATCCGGTGACGAACCGCGAATTCGCCCGCGCGCTCGGGCGGGCCCTCCGCCGGCCAAGCGTCCTCCCGGCGCCCGGATTCGCGCTGCGGCTGCTGCTCGGAGAGTTCGCCGAATCCGTATTGACAGGGCAGCGTGTGATGCCGGCGCGCGCGCTGGCACTGGGGCATCACTTCAGATATCCGGAAATCGATATCGCGTTCAGGGGGATTTTCGGAGAGTGAGGGGACGAGTCGACACGACCTTGGCACGATGAGCCAAGACACGACGGACACGAAGGCTTGACCGTTGAGAGTCTTGCTTCGTGAACCTCGTCTCTTCGTGTTCTTCGTGCCCGAAGATCGTGGACAGGCAAAAGGTGGCTGCCCACAGTCTACAGAAACTGCGGCGCCCCGGCCCTGAAGTCCCCTCCGAGCACAGCGGTGGAGCTCGCGCCGAGCCACGCGTCGATTACGCGCGCGTAGACCGATCGGAAATCGGTCTCGTAGCGCACGTCGTTTCCGCTGTTCTCGAGCGTCGGATTGTCCCCGACCGCGCGCAGGTTCGGGGCGGTGCCGTAAATCCCGCCGCGCACCGTGCCGCCCATCGCCATCATCAGCCCGGCGGCGCCGTGATCGGTTCCCTGACTGCCGTTTTCGTTGATCCGCCGGCCGAATTCCGAAAACTGCAGCACCAGCGTGTCGCCAAGCAGCCCCTGGTTCTGCAGGTCGGTATAGAACGCAAGCAGGCCGTCGTTCAGTGTGCCCATCAATCCGGCGTACGACCCGTTCGCCTGGTTGGTGTTCTGTCCCGCGTGCGTGTCGTACCCGCCGGTCTGGACCCAGAACACCCTCGTGCCGATGCTTTTTGCCATCGCGCCTGCGACGGTGCGCAACGCCTGCGCCAGACCGTTGTTGGGATACGCCACGCTCGGTGTGTAGGCGCCCACGGTCGCCACTCGATCCAGCGTCGCGAACGCAGCGCGCGCCGTCGCGTTCACGAACGCGAGATGCGGGCGATCGACCGGCACGTGCGACGAGATGCGCGTGGCGCTTTCACGAGCGTACTGGGCGTCCGCTCCGCCATTGGGGCTCGCGAAAGCGTAAGCGGGCACGCTCGGGATGGACGGCACCCCGACGGTGCGCGCCATCAGCGTCCTCGGCGTCTCGCGCGTCGTCGACCAACCCGAGAGCGGATCGATGGGCGACGGCAGCAGGTCGAGATAGCGGCCGAGCCAACCCGTTCCCTGCGGTGAGGCAGGATCGCCGGTGGACCAGATATCGGTTCCCTGGAAATGTGACCGACTGGAATTGGCGTAGCCGGTCCGCTGAATCAGCGCCAGGCGGCCCGAGTCGAAGATCGATTTCAGGCCGGTGAGTCGCGGGTTCAGGCCCAGTGCGTTTCCTGCGCTGTCGGACCCGATCTGCAGCACGTTGGCCGCCGGCACGGCGAGCGTCGGCCTTCGCGCGTAGTACTGCGGATCGTTGTACGGAATCAGCGTACTCAGCGCATCGTTGCCGCCGCTCAGATAGAGGACGACGAGGTTGCGGCGCGAGCGGCCCTGCGCCCGAGCGAGATCGGAGAGGAAGGCCGGCGCGGCGAAGCTGACCGTAAAGGCGGAGACGCCGCCTCGCACGAACTCGCGTCTTGTAATTGGCATGCGCTGGCCCTAAATAATCTGGTAATCGCCCGACCCGACGATCAGGTGCACGAGGCCAGAAGCTTTCGTCGCAAGCTGCGCGTCCGAACCGGTCCACGACCCGCCCGCGCGCGTGTAGTCGAGCAGCGCGCTGTAGGTGCCGCCCGAAGACGAGGGCGGCGTGAGCAGATCCATGATGTAGGACAGCAGCGCCTCGGGAGTCCGGCCGTTTCCGCGCGCGATGTCGCGCAGGTTGAACTTCTGGTTCGTGGCAAGCGCGGCCGCGAAGTTCATTCGGGCGAGCATGCCGCCGGTCGAGAACCAGCCTTGCCCAAGCTCCCACCCATTCACGTCCGGCGGCTCGAAGAGCTGCTGCCCCATGTTCGCCAGCGGGGTCAGCGCGTCGTTCACGGAGAAACCGGTCCAGCCAACTTCCTTGAGCGCGCGAACTACGAACTCGACCGGCCATGAATACCGCGCGTAGTGATTGGCGGGATTCGTGAACTGTGGCGACACCAGCAGCTTGCGGATCACCGGGCCACGGCATTGATGAGATCGACACCGTCCTGCAGGCCCGCGTCCGCGGAACGTGCGGGAATGCGACGACCGCCGTCTGGGTAGATCGGGAAAGTGAAATCCTTGGCTGTGGTGTCGTGCTGGCCGGCGACGTAGCTGAACGCATAGTAGGCCGCCGGCGTGGCCCTGTCGCCGAGACGCGCCAGGTTCCAGCCCGTGAAAACCCTCGCGCCAGCGTAGACGTCCGTCTCCTCGAACGTGCCCACACCCATCGTGAACAGTTCCATCAACTCGCGTGCGAAGTTCTCCTGGGGGCGTGCGCGGACGTTCGTGCGGCCATCGAGCCACACCAGCATTGCCGGGTCTCGGGCGATCGCGATGAGCAGGTCTCTGAAATTGCCGAGGGCGTAATCGCGAAAGAGCTCCACCTGACCCTTTACGCGCCCGGGGTCCTCGTCTGGAAAGGCAGCGAGCATCCGCGTCGCTTCGAGCGCTCCAAATTGGCCGGCGACTTTCGAGTATGCGGTCGCGAAATGGTTGTGCCAGAACAGCGCCATCTTTTCCTGCAGCGGGCGCGCGCTGTGGATCATCCGGAAGAGCCACCGCTGGCGCGCGTCGATGATGTTCGCTGACGGCGCGAAGGTACCTCGGGCCGTAATGCCGACGAAACCCGGGCGTCCGATGAATGAATCGACGTTGTCGGGGGTCTCTTTGTACTCGATGAGCCGGTCGACGGCGCGGGACAGGCCGGATTCGGCGAAATCGTCCACGTCCGTCTGACTCGCGCCAAACGCAGCGCGGCGGAGGAGGTGCTCGATCTGTTGCTCCCGGCGCCTGGCCATGGTCTGCTCCCGGTGTGGATGGCGTGCCGGTTCAATTCTACGCCGTCCGGCGCCACGGTCATACGCTCCCTGGACGCCGGTCGATTACAGGATTCGACCGAATCCGAAGAGCTCATCCCCCTTCACGGCATCCTGTTGAAACAGGCGCACCAGGACGCGCGCCGCCAGCCACGCCGCGCCGGGGCCGTGCACAGCGCCGCCCATGGCAAAAAGGTGCCGGGGGAAGTTGCGGTGCGCACCCAAACACGGGAGACCATCCGATGTGCGGTAACGGCTGACGTCCCACGCCCACTCCGCCTGCGTCCCGGAGACCGCCGGATAGAGCGTCGACAGCTCGTACATCAGCTGCCCCGTCCGCTGGACCAGCGCGTTGCCGCGCAAACGCTCCACCACCGGCGCCTGATCGCCGCCGAGGAACAGCACGCGATCATCTTTCAGCCACCGAAGCACATGCGGCGGGACGCTGCTGTCGCGCAGGGCGGCGCCGCGGGGGCCGACCTCACGCCGGACTGTCGCACCGAGCGGAGCAGTAACCACGCCATACGAGTGCTCGGCTTTCAGATGACGACGCAAGGCTTTGAGATCCAGGATGGGTGCGTCGGTCGCAATGACCACCGCGTCCGCCTGGACCCGGCCTCGCGCGGTCACGACCTCCGCACGCTTGCGACCGGCGCGCACGCGACGCACCGCGGAGCGCTCGAAGATCAAGGCGCCTCGTTCCGCCGCCGCCGACGCCAGACCGATCGCGGCACGATATGGATCCAATGAGGCGCCACGCGATCGCACACCCCCGTCTGACTCCGTCCCGGTCGCGGATCGGACCGCCGGGCGCGTCATCCAGCTCTGGCCCAGGCCCGCCTCTTTCCGCGCCTGCTGTTCCTTACGAAGACGACGCACGTCGTCCTCGTGACGCGCGACCCACAGCACGTCCTCGACTGCCAGGTCGCACCGCACATCCATGCGCCGGAGCGCAGCGGAGAAGTCCAGAGAAGCGCGACGCATCCCGTGCCAGAGGATTCGCGCTGCCCGCAGTCCGTGGAGTGCGGCAGTGTTCTGGAAAGACGCGTCGAACTCACCGGCCACCAGGCCAGCCCCTCCAGCCATGGCGCCGCCGCCCACGCGCTCCGCTTCGAGCAGCATCGTCTGGATGCCTGCGCCGGCAAACGACAGCGCGCATGCACATCCGATCAGCCCGCCGCCGACGACAACGACGCGAGTGGCCGAATCGCCGCGATAGACGGGATACGTGGGCCGGCGCTGGGTAGGAAATCTGTCGAGCCAGTACGGCGCGTTTCGGACCTTCGGCATCAGTCGGGGGGCTCCAGGCTGGTGAGCGGGCCGGCCGTCATTGCGCTCGCGTGATAGTCGCCGACCATGACGGTCAGGCCCGCGCAGGCGAAGGTCGGACGACGCAATCGGCGCATCATTTCAAGTCCCCGGCCAGTGTTTCGCTGACCGTCGGCAGCAGCGGCCCATTCTATCCGGTCTTTGGACAGCCACTTTTTGGGGACAGCCACCTTTTCCGCGGTGATGATGCCGGAACAGGTGGCAGTCCCAAAACCCGGCTGTCCCAGTTGGCGCGGCATGCTACTTGCGGGCAGCCAGGCGGGGAGGAATCGCATGTCTCTTACCGACCAGCTTGCCCGGCTCGCTGACTTCGAGCCCGCGCCGTATCCCGTCGTCAGCTTGTACTTGAATGCCCAGCCGGGCCCGACCGGCCGCGACCAGTTTCAGACGTTTGTCAGGAAGGAACTTCCTGCGAGGAGCCGGACGTATCCGGCGAATTCGCCCGAACGGGAGAGCCTCGACCGCGACCTCGAGAAGATCGCCAGCTACCTCGAAACCGACATCGACCCATCAGCCAACGGTGTGGCGATCTTCGCGTGCGCCGCCGGAGAACTGTTCGAAACCGTGCAGTTGACGGCGCCGATCGACCGGCACTCGCTCTACATCGGCGATCAGCCGCACCTGTATCCGCTGGCGCGAATCGAATCGCAGTTTCCCCGGTACGCCGCGGTGCTGGCTGACACCAATACCGCACGCATCTTCGTCTACGCGATGGGCGAGCTCGTCTCCGAAGAAGAAGTGAAGGGAACGAAGACCCGCAGGACCTCGCAGGGCGGCTGGTCGCAGGCGAGATATCAGCGGCACATCGAGAACTTCCACCTGCTACACGCGAAGGAGGTCGTCGAGGCCCTCGAGCGCGTCGTCCAGCAGGAGGGGATTGACACGATTCTCGTCGCTGGAGACGAGGTCATCCTGCCGCTGCTGCGCGAGCAGATGCCGAAGCACCTGTCCGATAAGATCGTCGATCGCATGAAGCTCGACGCGTACGCGCCGGCCGACGAAGTGCTGACCACCTCCCTCGCCGCCATGAAGCGCGTGCGAGAGGAGACGGAACGAGAGAAGGTGGACGCGGCGGTCGGGGGCTATCGCTCGGGGGGCCTGGGAGTTGTGGGGCAAGAGGACACGCTGGACGCGCTCATCAAGGGGCAGGTGGACGAACTGCTGATCGCCTCCAGCGTGCGAGAGCTGCAAGCGGTCGCGAAGGGGAGCGCAGTGCAGACTGCGTCCGCGGCTGGTGGATCCGGAGACGAACCGTTGGTCCAGACGGTAGCGGCCGGCGAAGCTGCTGACGCGGCGCCGCGTACTGTACGGTTTGCCGACGAGCTGATCGCCAAAGCGACACAGACGGCGTCCAGGATCACGTTCGTCGAAGACTCTTCGCTGCTGGCCGACTACGGCGGAGTGGCGGCGATGCTGCGATTCAGGATCTGACGGTTGGTAGAATTCGGCCAGGATGAGGATTTCCACTCTTACTGCGTGCGTGGCCGCCTGGATCGCGATGGCGCCGGGCGTTGATCAGACAGGCGGCAGCATGACCGCGCAGCCAACCGACACCGTGGCACAGGATTACGTCAAGCTCGTGCTGGCGATGGGCCAGCACGACGCGGATTACGTGGATGCCTACTACGGTCCACCGGAGTGGAAAAAGGCAGCCGAGACCGAACGCATCGATTTGAATGCGATCGCCGACCGCGCCGCGACGCTCCGGAAAACGGTGGCGACGCTGCCGCAAGGCGCGGACGAGATGTCGAAACTGCGGTGGCAGTATCTGGATCGGCAGCTCTCGGCGCTCGCCGCAAGAGTGCGCATGCTGAAGGGTGAGCGCCTCTCGTTCGATGAAGAATCAAAGGCGTTGTACGACGCCGTTGCACCGACGCTGTCCGAGTCACATTTCCAGAAGCTCCTCGACACGCTCGAGAAGCGCTTCCCTGGAGACGGACCGCTGGTGGCTCGCTACGAGGCGTTCCGGCGCGGCTACGTCGTGCCGCCCGCAAAGCTCGACGCCGTGTTCCAGACGGCGATCAAGGCCTGTCGCGAACGCACCCTGAAGCACATCACCCTGCCGGTGGAGGAGCAGTTCACGGTCGAGTACGTGACGAACAAGTCGTGGAGTGGCTACAACTGGTATCAGGGAGGCTATCGCAGCCTGATCCAGGTAAACACGGATCTACCCATCTACATCGACCGCGCGATCGATCTCGCCTGTCACGAGGGGTATCCGGGCCATCACGTGTATAACGCGCTCCTGGAGAAACATCTGGTCCGCGACCGCGGCTGGGTAGAGTTCTCGGTGTACCCGCTGTTCTCGCCGCAATCGCTGATTGCCGAAGGTACGGCGAATTTCGGTATTGAAATCGCCTTCCCCGGCCAGGATCGTGTGACGTTCGAGAAGTCTGTCCTCTTCCCTGCCGCGGGGCTGGACGCCTCGCGCGCGTCCGAGTACTACGAGGTGCAGGCGCTCGTCGATCAGCTGGCGTATGCGGGGAACGAAGCGGCACGCCGCTATCTCGACGGTCAGATCGACGCCGCCGCCGCCGCTGCCTGGCTCGAACGATATGCGCTGATGCCACGAGAACGCGCCGCACAGCGGGTGCGCTTCCTCGACCAGTATCGCAGCTACGTGATCAACTACAACCTCGGGAAGGACATGGTCCGCAAGTACATCGAATCCCGAGGCGGCACCCCCGCGAACCCGCAGAAACGCTGGGCCGAATTCGAAAACCTGCTGTCGTCGCCGAGACTCCCTTCAGGCCTACATTAAATCTGTCCTGTTCCCTTGTCCCTTGTCCCTTTTCCCTTGTGAGGGTGAAAGGCCTGCAGGCGCCGCTATAGTACTGGCGGATGTCGAGATGGGTCGTAAGAGTAGCCGCCGCGATTTGCGCGGCTGGGTACGTCTTCGTGTACGCGTCCGGGCGGGCTGGCCCGCCGATCCGGTCCGATGGATTCAGCTACTACGTATATCTGCCCTCGTGGTTCATCTACCACGATAGCAGCCTCGCAGCCGTCGCAGAGGATTGCTGCGGGGGCCAGTTCCCCGACTTTACGGCGATCATCAGGTGGCCCGGAACACGCCAGTGGGTGAACGCGCATCCGATCGGCGTGGCGATCATGCAGGCGCCGCTCTTTCTCGTCGCCCATGCGCTCACCCGGTGGAGCAACCTGTCGGCGGATGGTTTCACGTTCTACTACCAGCATGCCGCAGGAATCGCCGGCCTGGCCTGGGTCATCGCCGGGCTCTGGGTGCTCCGTCGCGTCCTCCTCAGGCACTTCCCGGACAGGATCGTGGCCGCCACGCTTGCGGCCGTTCTGCTCGGAACCAATCTGCTTCACTACGCGACCTACGACAGCTCGTACAGCCACCCCTACTCGTTCTTCCTTTTCGCCGCGTTCATGGATCTCACTGAGCGATGGCACGAGAACCCAACGTGGAGAACATCGGTGCTGCTGGGGCTGGTGGGCGGACTCATCATCCTCGTGCGTCATACCAACGCGCTTTTCCTCGTGTTCTTCCCGCTGTACGGCGTGGCGAATGCCACGTCGATGAGCGTGACGGCCGCGCGGTTGCGCCGGCACCGGCAGCTGGTCGCAGCGGCGGTCGCGACCGCTGCGATCATCGTCGCGCCCCAGCTCGCGCTGTACTATCAGGCGACCGGACGTCCCCTCGTCAGCTCGTACGGTGAGCTCGGCTTCAACTTTCTGGCGCCGCAGCTCTGGGGTGTACTCTTCAGCGTGCAGAAAGGGGTGTTCTTCTGGTCTCCCATCCTGCTGCTTGCGGTGGCCGGGCTGATCCTGACGCGCGGCGCGGCCCGGAACTTCCTGCTTCCTGCGGTGACATTCCTGACCGTGAATACGTATCTGATCGCCAGCTGGTTTGACTGGCAGTTCGGCGGCAGCTTCGGCCATCGCGGATTCGTGGATGCGTTGCCGGTGTTTGCGATCGGTCTTGCGTCGCTGTTCTCGCGGGCCGCGAGTTCCGTCGCAGCGCGTGCCACTGTCACGACAATCTGCACGGCCTTGATCGCGTTGTCGCTCTTCCAGATGCTGCAGTACTGGAACGGCGTGCTGCCTTTCAGCGACACCACCTGGCCACAGTACCGCGCGGCATTCCTCAGGCTGAAATGAGTCGTCTGCGACTGGGCGCAATCGCGTTCGCCGTACTCGGACTGTTCGCGGCCCTGGCGTATTTGCGCGATCCCCCGTGGTTGCTGTCGATGACCTCCGGACTGCGCGAGGAGCGGCACGACCCGGCCGACAGGACATTCCGGACCATGGCCGGGCACGCATCCTTCTTTGTTCCCACCGACGCGGCAAGTGTAGAGATCCCATTGCGGGGGGTCTTCGAGTCGGAGAAGGACTGGCCGATCACCGTCACCATAGCGATCGACGATCGACTCGCCGACAGGCTGACGCTGACGGATGCATCGTGGCGCGTCTCCACGCTGCGGTTGCCGCCACCATCTCGCCGCCGGGTCCGGCGCATCGACATCCGGGCGGATCGGACCCGTGCCGACCAGCGTGCGGTCGAGGTCGGTGAGTGGAAAAGCATTCGTCCGTAAGTCCACCGCGAAAAGGGGACTGCCACCTTTTTCAGTCTATGCTCGGGAAAAAGGTGGCTGTCCCCTTTTCGTCAAGTGTCATGATCGCGATCGAAATCAGCCAGCCAGGCGGCCCGGAAGTGCTGCGGCCAGTCGAACGGCCCGTTCCCGAGCGACGACGAGGCGAGGTGTTGATCCGGGTCGAAGCTGCGGGGGTGAACCGGCCGGACCTCCTGCAGCGACTCGGAAAATACCCGCCGCCCCCGGGCGCATCCGACATACCGGGCCTCGAAGTCGCCGGGGTCGTCGCCGAGGTCGGCGTAGACGAACCCCGCTGGCACGTCGGTGACCGCGTCTGCGCGTTGGTGGCCGGCGGCGGTTATGCCGAGCAGTGCACGGCGCCGTCCGTGCAGTGCCTGCCGATCCCGAACGGGTACTCAAGCACGGAAGCGGCAGCCATTCCGGAAACGTACTTCACGGTGTGGACGAATCTCTTCACGCGCGGGCAGCTGCACGCGGGAGAAAACGCTCTGATCCATGGCGGGACGAGCGGTATCGGCACGACCGCCATCCAGTTGGCGCGTGCGTTCGGTGCCACGGTGTACGCCACAGCGGGAACTAGCGACAAGTGCGCCGCGTGCGAGCGGCTGGGCGCCACGCGCGCGATCAACTACCGCGAGCAGGAATTCTCCGGCGTCATCCGGCAGGTGACGTCGGAACGCGGCGTCGACGTCATCCTCGACATCATGGGCGGAGATTACCTGCCGCGGAACATCACTTGCCTGGCGATGCACGGTCGCCTGATCCAGATCGGTCTGCTCGGCGGCGCCAAGGCGGAGATCGACCTCGCGGCCGTCATGCAACGGCAGCTCACCCTCACCGGATCCACGCTGCGCGCGCGCACCGTAGAGGAGAAGGGCGCGATCGCCCGGGAATTGGAGACGAACGTCTGGCCGCTGCTGGCCTCGCGGAAGGTGGCGCCCGTGGTCCAGGAGACGTTCCCGTTGACCAGCGCCGCCGACGCGCATCGCCGGCTCGAGTCGGGCGCCGTCATCGGAAAGATCGTGCTCGTCGTCTGAAGTAGACAAGCCACGCCGCCGCGTGCAGGACGTTCAGGCCGGCCAGTGGCAATCGGTCGCCGGGCATGGTTTGGCGCGGCAGGAACGACCAGTAGAGAGACTGCACCGCGGCGACGGCAGCGGCGGTAACCGCGAGCGCCGCGAGCGGGAGCGCCGACTGGCGGTCGGTCCGTACCGCAATCCCGGCTGCCGCGGCCAGAGCCGCGACGGCAGCATGGGTGACGAGCTCGATAATTGCCGACGCACCGCGCGCGGCCAGCCCCGGCAGCGAGGACAAGAGCTCGGCCGCGAAGTTCGCAGGAACCCAGACTAGAAGAAAGGCGCTGAGCAACAAGCGCGGGACGCCTTGTGTCATCGGCGATCGGACGATGGCTCGTCGCGCATGCGCCGGCGGACCCGCTCTTCGCCGAACTTCACCAGCCGTTTCAGGGCCCGCGCGCGCTCGGACCGATCGATCCCGGCGCGATTGACGGCCGCGCGGAGCACTTCGACGGTCTTGTCGTAGGTCCCTGTGTCGACCGGAAACGGGGTGCCGTCCTTGCCACCGTGCGCAAACGCGAATCGCGCCGGATCGCGCGTGCTGGCAGGCGTTCCGTAAATGATCTCTGACGTCAGAGCCAGGGCCCTGAGCGTGCGGGCGCCCACACCTTCCATCCCGAGCAGCGTCTCGAAATCTTCAGGAGCGCGCTCGTACGTCTTCAGCAGGATCTTGTGCAGGTACGTTGGATTGACGTCACCGACGAGCACCGCGTGGCGTCGCGGCATCGTCAGG
>JAIVJE010000491.1 GCA_020200195.1 Acidobacteriota bacterium
CCATCAGCTCCCTCACGTAGTGCGGGCCGTCGTCGACCAGCGCGTGGACCGCTCGCACGTCGCAGAGACCGTCGCCTGCCGCGATGGTATCGGCGGCGTGCAGGGCCGGGCTGTCGCCGTCGCCCACGGCCGCGGCGATACCGCCCTGCGCGTAGCCGGTGTTGCCTTCGCGCGGTTCGGCTTTAGTCAGAATGAGGACGTCACCGCGGCCGGCGAGCTCGGCGGCCGCGCGAAGCGCGGCTATGCCGCTCCCGATGATGAGGAAATCCGCGCGTAAATCCACCCCGTTCCCGATCCTGTTATCCTACCATCCGCTCCCGCGATGCATGCTGCTCAACCGCCGCCCGGACCCGTGCGGCTGCAGGTGCGCGCGGCGTCGGGGCCGTACTCCGTCGAGATCGCAGACGGCGCCACGCGACGGCTGCGGACGCTGCTCGATGCGGCGGGCGTTCCGGCACGCCGCTTAATCGTTTCCAGTCCAACGGTCTGGCGCTTCCACGCCGAGGCCGTTGCGGACATGGCGCAGGACGAACCGATCCTCATTCCCGACGGCGAGCGGTTCAAACACGTCGGTACCGTCGGCCGGATCTATGACGCCCTCATCCGCGCGGGCGCCGATCGCGCAAGCGTGCTGCTCGCGATGGGCGGCGGCGTGATCGGGGACGTGGCGGGTTTCGCCGCCGCGACCTACCTGCGCGGCATTCCGGTAGTCCAGATCCCGACGACACTGCTCGCGCAGGTGGACAGTGCGATCGGCGGAAAGGTCGGCGTCAATCACGCGCTCGGTAAGAATCTCATTGGTGCGTTCCATCCACCTGCTGCCGTTGTCGTGGACCCGGCGCTGCTCGCCACCCTCCCACGGCGCGAGTTCCGCGCGGGCCTGTATGAAGTTCTGAAGTACGGGATGATCGCGAGCCGCCCGTTGTTCGATCGGGTTGGGGCGAGCCTGCCGGCGCTGTTCGCGCGCGACGGGTCCGCGTTGATGCCGGTGATCGCGGAGTCGTGCCGTATCAAGGCCGCGATCGTGGAGCAGGACGAACGCGAGTCCGGACCGCGGCGCGCGCTGAACTTCGGGCACACCCTGGCGCATGCGCTCGAGGCCGTCACGAAGTACCGCCGGTTCCGGCATGGCGAAGCGGTTGCCTACGGCATGCTCGCAGCCGTTCACCTGGCCGTCGCGCGGGGTGCGTTTCAGGCACGCGACCGCGACCTCTTGTCAGCGCAGATTGTGCAGATGGGACCCCTCCCCCCCGTCGCCGACCTGTCGGCCGCGCAGGTAGTCGAGGCGGCCGGCCGCGACAAAAAGGTGGTCGCTGGACAGCTCCACTTCGTTCTTCCCGTCGCGATCGGTCAGACGACTGTCGTTCCGGACGTGACGACGGCAGAACTGGTCGGTGCGCTGAAGGTGCTTGGGTTGAAGGAGTAGTCGGAGCAACGTTCAATGTTCAACGGTTACTCAATCCGGTTCTCCTTGAGTTTGGCCAGGAGCGTCTTGTAACTCACCTGCAGCAATTCCGCCGCACGCCCCTTATTCCCGTCCGCCTCCCGGAGCACTTCGGCGATTTTGCGTCGTTCGGCTTCCCCCGCGACTCGCCTGCTGACCTCGTTGAGCGTACCGGTCAAATCGATGTGCTCCCATGGACTGCGTTCGACCTGCGCCGGTGCTTCGACGAATGAGAGGTGCAGATGCCTCGGCAGGATCGTGTCTGCGTCGGCCAGAATGACAGCGCGCTCAATGCAGTTCTGCAGCTCGCGAACGTTCCCGGGCCATTTGTACGTGACGAGTTGATCGAGCGCCTCAGGGGACAGCGTGAGCGTGTTCTTTTTCATGTCGCGGCAGAAACGATCGACGAAATACCGCGCCAGCGTCGGGATGTCGCCGCGCCGCTCGCGCAACGGCGGCACGGTGATCGGGAAGACCGACAGCCGGAAGTACAGATCCTCGCGGAAGCGTCTAGCGGCGACTGCGGCTCGCAACCCTTTGTTGGTGGCGGCGACCAGCCGCACGTCCACTTGCACCGATGCGGTGCCCCCGACGCGCTCGAACCGCTTTTCCTCGAGCGCGCGCAGGATTTTGGCTTGAAGGGAGATCGGCAGATCGCCAATCTCATCCAGAAACAGCGTCCCGTGGTGCGCCATCTCGAACTTGCCAGGCTTTCGCGCGACGGCGCCGGTGAAAGCGCCCTTCTCGTGTCCGAAGAGCTCTGTCTCCAGGAGGTTTTCCGGAATAGCCGCGCAGTTGATCGCCACAAACGGCTCATCGGTGCGCGCGCTGAGCGCATGCAGCGATCGGGCGAACAGCTCTTTCCCGGTGCCGCTTTCCCCTTCGAGCAGAACCGTCGTGTCGGTCGAAGCCGCGCGCTGCAATGCCGCGAACACCTTGCGCAGAGACGGGTCGTCCCCCACCAGCAGCGGCGCTCCCCGCCGTACGGCGAGCTCTTCTTTCAACAGCAAGTTTTCGGTGACGATGCGGCGACGGTCGAGCGCGCGGGAAACGAGCAGGATCAAATGATCGGGATCGACCGGCTTCGCGAGGAAATCGAGCGCGCCCTCCTTCATCGCGGCGACGGCGTCCTCGATGCTTCCATATGCCGTCATGACGATGACCGGCACGTCGGCGTCGATCTCTTTCGAAGCACGGAGCACGCCGAAGCCGTCGCCGGCCGGGAGCCGCAGGTCCGACAGGACGAGCGCAGGCTGCGTCTGGTGGAGCAGCTTGACGGCTTCAGGCTGATCGCGCGCCTCCACCACGGCATGTCCCTGGCGTTCCAGGGCGTGGCGCAACATGGTCCGCAGCGAGTCTTTGTCCTCGACGATGAGGATTTGGGCGGGAGGCGTCACGCGGAACCGGCGAACCTCAGCGCAACCAACCCGGCGGGACGCCGGCAGTACGTGCTTCTTCTTCGATGTCGGCGATCTGTTTCTTCTGTTTTTCCACGTCCGCCTTGACGCGATCCATCTCCGCGAGCGCCTTCTGCCGATCCTCGCCTATCTTCGCGCGCTGGTACGGGTCGTCACGATTGACGAAGTCCGCCGACAGCCCGTTGATGCGGCTCTGCAGTGCGTCGAGAAACATTTCGTTTCGTCGTAGTTCCTCCCGCGCCTGGGTGATGCGNCACCAGTTCTCGTCCTTCTGCTCGTCCTTCTGTTCGGCGGGCGCGGCTGGGGGCGAGGCGGGATCCTTCGGCAGGGGTGTTGCGGACGAAGCCGGGGCTGACGGCGCGCCTGACGCAGGAGGCGGCGGAGTGGCGGCCCCCTTCGGTAGATCCTTGTTCGTATACACCTTGGCCGGCGTCTTCGTGCCCTTGCGGCGCGCTTGCTCCTTGCGCGCCACCTCGGCGAGCGGGGGATTCTGCGCGAACATGGGTGCCGGGATGGCCAGCATCAGAGCGACTGCGAGATAAGCGGACGGGCGCCAGGCAGGCGTGATGGAACGGGACATTTCGGCGCCTCAGGGAACACCACTATTCTACCAGACCGGCTTGCCCATCGCCCGGCCGGAAGCAAGGGGTAAGAAAGGAGCCTTTTCCCTTTTGCCTTTTCCCTTGTCCCTTTTTTCAGCGGACCTGGCGAACCTCGCGCCAGGAGACAAGGCGTACCCTCGGGTCGACGGCAGGCGCAGCCGCCGGATCGGCAGCGGCGGCCGGCTCCCAATACCCGGGCGCGTCTGCTCGCGCGACGACCGCGGCAATGGCCCTGCGCACGCCCGACGGTCCAAGCGCTTCGGCGTGCAGCCGGATCGCACCGTTCGAATCGGCGAGAGGATTGCCGTCAGCTTCAGCCCGGTCGTCCGAGACCCAGAGCGCAACGTAGAGACTGCTCCCGGCCGCGCCTGCTATTTGCTCGAGAGAGCCCCATGCATACAGCCGCCACACCGGGCGATCGCCGGACCGCGCCCAGTTGCCGTCACTGCTCGCCTGCAGACGAGCAGTCAGGCTGCCGCCGCCGCAGCACAGGATCACCTGGATGGCACCGAACCGTCTCACGTCGCCCGCGGATCCGTACGTCAACGACGAAACGACAGCCCCGCTGAGAACATCGTTCCATGACCGGCCTTCGAACTCCGGCATCACGCGCTGAATCAGCGCGTCTGCGGCATACACCGCCGCCCGGGCGCGCCGAAGGTTGCCGGCCGTCATTGTTTCCGTTCGCGCGAGCAAGGCAAACGCCCCCGCCAACATCCCCAGCATCGTGGTCAAGAGGATGGTGATGAGAAGGGCGGATCCGGCCTGGGTGCGCAGGTGCATCAGCGTCGGGATCACGGCTGGAGCTCCAGGTTCCTGGGGATTACGCTGAACATCAACGTCACGTCGGGCACCTGCTGGCCGCTATGCAGTGCCTGACCGGGATTGCGGAAACGCAAGGCATCAGCACCGCGCATTACGGTGTCACTGGTCTGCAGCCGAAGCGTGATGCGCACGGCCCGCACTCGCAACAGGTCAGCATCATAAAGAGTGGACGGCGCGCCGCACCACGGTCCGTCCACCAGTTGCGAGGGATTGAGAAGGACGCGTTTCTCTGCACCCGTGAGAGGCGGCATGGCGAGCGTGTTGTAGCTGCCCGCCGAATCGTAAAGACAGTTCGCCTCACCCGGCGCCGCACCAGGGGATCGCGGCGGGTCAACGTCACCGAGATACTCGAACCGGAGATCCACGACAACCGCGACTGTGTCGCCGGTGGAGATTCCGCACGCTGAGCCACTCCCGCAGAACGACTCGTCTACATACAATTCCGAGGATCCGGGCGGTAGCGCGAACGCCAGCGTCGCCGGAATTGCGTCCGTCGCAACGCTGACAGTCGTAATCGCGTCGTCGCGGAACACGTCTTCGCTGTCGGCGCGCAGCCGCCCGATGCGCCGGGGCAGAATTGGCGCGAACCGACGGCTGAGAGCGCCCGGCGCTGCCCCACCGTCAGGGCCCGCGCCTGCTGCCCGGATCGATGCGCTCAGGACGTCCGAGCCCACCCGCAGACGCTGCAGCATGCTGGCCCGTTCCGTCTCCGTGCGCGCCAACACCTGTCCCGACGTGAGCAGAGTGCAGACCGCGGCCGTAGCGAGCAGTCCGATGGCGGCAGAAATCAGCAGCTCGATTACGGTGAATCCGGCCGAGGAATCCGCGCGCCTCATCTATCCGGATCCGGGAGCACCGCCGTGACATGTGCCGCCGCCCTGGAGCTCCCGGTCCCGGCGTGCGCGGCTGCTGCATCGAGCACGCGCACTCGAAGCACTCTTCGAGTCTCGTCGCCCGGAAGTGGGCGAACACTCCACCGCCGAAGGAAAACCCCTCCCCGCTCGGGCGCCTCGCTGGCTGGCCGTCCGTGGTCATCCAGATACTCCGCAAAGCCCGCGCAGTCTCGTTCGAGCGCATCGAGCGGCGAGACCTCTACGGTGACGCCGCGTGCAGCCTCCGCCAGTAACTCCTCCACCTTGTCTTCGGCCAGGACGATTGCGTAGGTCTCGACACGCATCGCTTTCATCGTGACCGCCGTCCACGTGATGACCTGCGCCGTCCCGGCACAAAAGACGACGAGCAGACCGACTGCAATCATCACTTCAACGAGCGCCGCGCCATCAGTGCTGGCTATGCCTCTGGTGCGCATCCATGGCGCAACGGTGCAACACCGGGTCCGGGGGCGTGCGCAAGATTATTTGTGCCGGAATTCATCAATCGCAGCTTTGAGGTCGACTGAAGAT
>JAIVJE010000199.1 GCA_020200195.1 Acidobacteriota bacterium
CGTGAAGACAGCAAGCGATGCGACGAGGCCCGCGGCGGCCGCGCGGCGAAGCGCAGGATTCACAGCCGGTCCGGGCTGCAGTTTCCATGCCCCTGGCGAGCGGCTCCGGAGCATTGCGCACGTGATGACGCGCGCGGCGCAACGGCTTGGCAAGGTGAACGATCCCGCACGGGTGCGCTCGCGTTCAGAGCGTCCCGGTTCGGGCACGAGGTCTACGCCAGAGGCGGCGGCCGCAGGCGAGGACGAACGCCAATGCCGGCATCAGAGGTGGTCCCAGCATCACGAGAAGGGATCGGTCCTGACGGTCTATCGACACTGAGCCGCTCGAGTATGCGGTCGAACGACACGACGTGGAGGTACAGCATGAACTACCATGCGATCAGGCCTGCGAGATAGATCAGAGGCATGCCGCCAACCAGCACCAACCAGCGGAAGCGCGGCATGGACAACCCTAGCGCGATGCCGATCAGACAGGCGGCGGTTACCACGAGCAACAACTGAATCATCGCGACGTCTGCCTCGCGCCATCGTGCAGCTACTTCGCCACCGGCAACTTCGCCTTCAATTCCTCGAACCAGTTCAGTACAACTTGTATCTGACGAGACTGCTGATCCCCTGCGAGGTTGACTGAGTCAACTGCGACGAAGCGACCGTCCGGCAGGATATCGTACGGCCGCGGGTTCGACGGTGGCGCGAGACCGAATCGGCGCGGAAACCGGACGGGCGCCGTGAATGCGAATGTCAGCTCCGTCCGCACGGAGACCACCATGAACTGGCTGGGAGCGGGCACGAAGTATAGCTGCTTGCCGTCCCATGACCACATCGCACGCCCACCTCGCGCGATCTCGTACTTGGAGCCCGTCGGTGGAAAGGGCTGAACGTACGTCGTCGCCTCACTGGTCCCCGTTTCGCCCGCCTGGTAGGCCACCCAACGTCCGTCTGGCGAAAAAACGGCGTTGGTCGGGACCCCCTTCGACAAGACGTCACCGAAACGAGACGCCTTCCGGTCGCGAACCGAAAGAATCCAGAGTGTTGTCTCGGATTCCTTTGTAGCGCTGTAAAGGACCAGATCCCCCCGTGGAAGCCAGGATTCCGGCACGTGCGACGTTCCAGCCTAGCTTCAACGGCGTCGTACCACCCTTGGCGTCGTAGAGAAATACGTCATCGTGTCCAGCCTTGGCGGGCCCGGGCAGGTAGACGAGCACTCCCGTGCTCGACACGTCGAATTGCGTCGCGTTACCGACTGCTGGAGAGGAGCGGCGTACTCCTTCGACGATCGGCACGGCTCCCGGTGTCACGGTCATCTTTTTCAGGTCGAATGGCACCGCCATCATCGTGCCTTCCACCATGTATATGAGATGACCCGTGGGCAGGTACCGCCCGTCGCTGCCCCCCTCGACGAGCGTCCTGCGCTGTCCCGTCTTGAGCGATTGGGCGACGACGTCCGCCTTGTCCAAGAAGTTCGACGCAGCCACTGGACCCGGCACGAGCGTAAACAGGAGCGTGTCCCCATCCGGTAGCAGTTGAGGACCGTGGACCAATCCCTCCGCGGGCGTCACACGGACGAGGACGGTCGGTGTGCCGCCGTTTGCCGAAACACGCATGATTCCTGTACCCGGCTCGACGAACACGATGCCGTGCTCGCTCCAGTGGATCCCGAAAGGCGCGGGTGTAGTTTCGCAAACCGTGACCGGGACACCGCCCGTGACCGCGATTCGTCTCAGAGCTGGATCCGTCCAGAACACCACGGACTGACCGTCCGGAGAAAACGCCGGAAGAATGGCCGGGTCGCCGCCGGGAATGAGCCTGGACTCCATGTCTGGCAGCGATCTCAGATACAGCGCTGCGTCGGCGACGTAGACGATACGCGTTCCATCGGGCGACACGGCCAGCACGTGCCGCGAAAGCGTGAATTGACTGCCGGTGGGCAGCGCAATTCCGAACCGCGCGACCGGCGCCGCTGGTGGCTCGGGTCGTGGCCGCAGGGCGATCGCGGCTGCGGCGCCTGCAGCGGCGCAGGCGAGGGCCAGCAGCGCCCACTTCGCCCGGAATCGCGCTGATTTCGGTTGGATCTGCGCGGCCGCGGGAACCGAGAATGGTCGCTTCAGGACGAACAATGCCGTCGAGATGTCGCCGATCCGCTCGCGGTGGTTCTTCTCGAGGCAGCCCTCGAGGAGCGACCGGATCGACGGGGGAACGGAAGCGGGCAGCTCTTCCCAGGGCGGTTCGCCTTTGAGCACCGCCGCCAGCGTGTCGCTGACGTCGTCCCCCTTGAACGGCCGCGTGCCGGTGAGCATTTCGAAGAGCACGCAGCCGAAGGCCCATACGTCGCTGCGTTTGTCAGCGTCGCGGCCCTTCGCCTGCTCGGGGCTCATGTATGCCGCGGTCCCGAGGATCACGCCAATCCCGGTCAGCATGGCAGGCGAGGTCACCGTCGGCGAGTGCAGCGGATCGTGCGCGCCGGACGAAGCAGCAGCGTCGGTGGCTTTCGCCAGGCCGAAATCGAGCACCTTTACACGGTCGTGCGAGGTGAGCGCGATGTTCGCGGCCTTGAGGTCGCGGTGGACGATCCCCTTCTCGTGTGCCGCCTGGAGCGCTTCGGCAATCTCTCGCGCGATCGCGACTGCCTCGCCCACAGGCAGCGGGCCTCTTTCGATGCGCGCCGCCAGCGTTTCCCCGTCGACGAGCTCGAGGACGAGAAAGCGCTGGCCGTCCGTCTCCTCCACACCGTAGATGCTGCCGATGTGCGGGTGATTGAGGGCGGCGAGTACCTGCGCTTCGCGGCGAAACCGCGCGAGGCGGTCTGCGTCGTGCGTGACGCGGTCGGGCAGGGTTTTCAGCGCGACGTCGCGCCCGAGATTCGTGTCCCGGGCCCTGTAGACCTCGCCCATTCCTCCGGACCCGAGCAGCGCGACGATCTCGTATGGGCCGAGGCGCGTGCCGGAGGTGAGCGACATCGGGGAGGATTATACGGCCAGGTGAACTGGTGGCAGCCGGCGTCAAGTCGATTGTCGAAAGTCGATAGTCGGAGTCCAGGTCAAAGCCACAGTCAGAGTCGTAGTCGAGTGGTGCGATCGGCGACTGACTCTGACTTGTATTCATCTGACTCGGACCGGTCGACTGGACAGGCGACTGACGTCGTTGCTTTTCGGCGACGTTATCAGTCGATTGTCGAAATCGATAGTCGGAGTCCAGGTCGAAGTCAGGAGGATAGTCCGCATTAAGACGGTGCCGGCGTGAGGAGTTGACCGAAGATCCCTTATCAGACCCCCGCTCACCCCTCTGCGACAGACAACCCGCCGCCCGGCCAAAACGTTTCATGGGTGATGAAGAGAGCTTCAGTCCGGCGCCGGACGCTGCGATAATCGACCCGTCTCAGAATCCCTGACCGTGATTGTCGCGGGCACCTTCGTCTGCACCTTCCTGGTCGTCTGCGCGATCGCGTAGTCTTTCTCTCGCGTCGAGGCGCCGACGCGAAAGGGGTGCCGAAGCCGCGCGGGGAAGGCGCGAAGCCGAGCGTCGACGACGTAAGGCAGACATTGCGAGACGGGGAGTTCTGGCGCACGGGTTCGTGGAATGGTTCCGCGAGGGCCCGCCTGAGCGTGAGGGCTCTCGAGCGCCAGCAATGCGTGGGCCTGTGACCATCTGGACGGTCGCGGCGGCGGTGGTGATCCTCGGCGTCGCGGTGCTCATCTTCCTCGGCGTAATCGCTGTCGCGTTGGAGGCGGCCAGGTACACTCTCGAGCCCGTTCTGGACAGGGTCTTGGTCTTGTCATCCCCCTGCTATTCGTTCCCGGGGTTCTGCCGGCGCTGGCGGCGGCGGTCGTTGCGATCGGTCTGCCACTGTCGCACAAGTTTCGCCCGCAGGGGCGATTCATCATGGGTCTATGCGTTCTCGCCGCCGGGTTGATCAGCGTCTGGCAAGTCCCCCGGCTGATATCAATACTCCGAACCGGGCAAGCACAAGCGGAGCTCGAAGGGCTTCTGTTCATCGT
>JAIVJE010000492.1 GCA_020200195.1 Acidobacteriota bacterium
TCCGGTGACCGCCGTCGCGATCACGGTGCTACTCGCGGCCGTCACCATCGCTGCGTGCGTTCTCCCCGCCAGGCGCGCCACACGGCTGGATCCGCTCACGGCGTTGAGAGTTGATTGAAACGTGCACCGTGCAGGGTGCAATGTTCAACGTTCGGTGCGACGTGCTACGTTCGACGGGCGACGTGCGGTGCGACGTTCGACGTGCCACGTTCGACGGGCAACGTGCTCGAGCGGAGTGCTACACCACCCTCGCCTCCACGACCCGTATGAGAATGACGTCCTGCTGGAAACGGGCTTCGAGGGTGCGTCGATAGGTCCGCCACCAGGCGAGATCGAAGTCGTCGACTATCACCTCGAAAATCGCGATGTCGTCGCGCGCGACCGACCCCTCATCCGTCGTCCACAGACCCCCGGGCCGGCGCGCGTGTGTGCGCGGTGAGGCCGCCGCACCGTTCTGTCAGCTCCGTGCGCGTCACGCCGAAGAGAGCTGGACCGAACGGTCGTCCCTCGTTGTCCGCCAGCGGAAGCAGGATCTGCACGAGATACTGCGGCGCATCCACGTTGCGCACTGTACCACGACGCCGCGCGTCGCCCGTCGCACGTTGAACCGCCCGTTGCACGTGGCACCTTGCACCGCACATCGCACGTCACCCGTCGCACCGCACGTTGAACGTTGAACCATGAACGTTGAACGTTCAACGTTCTCAACGTTCAGGAACAAAGCCGGACGATTTCCCGTTATCCCCTTGCATGGAAACACTCTGGCACGACGTCCGACAGGGCCTGCGGATCCTGCTGAAGAGCCCGGCGTTCACCGCCACCGTGGCGCTGACGCTCGGGCTCGGGATTGGCGCGAACGCTGCGGTGTTCAGCATCATCAACACGCTGCTGCTGCGGCCGCTTCCCGTGGCGCAGCCCGACAACCTCTATGTCGTCAGTGTCGTCCATCAGGACAACGAACAGCCGCATCAGGTCTCGTGGGCTGATTACGTCGACTACCGCGATCGATCCGGAGTGTTCACGGACCTGGCGGCGTATTCGATCGGGTTCGCGGGCCTCAGCGCGGACAACCATGCGGACCGCATCGCGGTCAGCTACGTCACCGGCAATTTTTTCTCGATGCTCGGGCTGACGCCGGCCGCCGGCCGCTTGATTCTCCCCGCTGAAGGCGCCACGTTTGGCGCCGATCCCGTGATTGTCCTTGGCCAGTCCTACTGGCGGAAGCGTTTTGCCGCCGACCCGTCGGTCGTCGGCCGGACGGTGCTCGTCAACAGCCGGCCGTTCACCGTCGTGGGGATCGTGCCGGCGGATTTCACCGGTCTGTATGCGCTGGTCGAATTCGATGCCTACATGCCGTACGCGATGCAGATGCCGGAGTCGGCATACCGAGAGTCGGTCGATCGCCGGGACAATCACGACTTGAGAGTGATCGGCCGACTGAAGCCGGACGTGTCTCTACGTCGGGCGCAGGCGTCGCTCGACGTCCTCGCGGCGCAACTCGAACAACAGTACCCGGCAACCAACAAGACCGTCCGCGCCCGCATCATTCCGGAACGGCTTGCACGGCCTGAACCGAACGCGGCGGACAGCAACCCGTTCGTGGCCGGCGTCTTCCTCCTCCTCGTAGGCCTGGTACTGCTCGTCGCGTGCGTCAACGTGGTCAACCTGCTGATGGTGCGCGCCACCGCCAGGAACCGGGAGCTGGCGATCCGCGCCGCGCTCGGTGCCGGCCGCCGGCGGCTCGTTCGGCAGCTCCTGACAGAGAGCCTCGTGCTGGCGGCGCTCGGCGGGCTTACCGGGGCGCTCATCGGCCGCTGGGTGAGCGGGTTGCTCGCGGGCATTGCGCTGCCAATGGATCTGCCGATCCGCTTCGACCTCAGCTTCGACTGGCGCGTCTTCAGCTATATCGCCGCCGTCGCCCTCGGCACGGGGATAATCGTCGGCCTCATTCCGGCGCTCAGGGCGTCTCGCACTGACGTCAACGACGTGTTGCGCGAAGGGGGCCGCGGGCTCGCGGAGGGAAGCACCCGCCACCGCCTCAGGAGTGTGCTGGTCGTCGCGCAGGTAGCTGTCTCGGTCGTGCTGCTCGTCGCTGCGGCGTTGTTCGTCCGGAGCGTGCAGAGCGCACGGTCGGTGGATCTCGGCTTCGACCACCGCCAGATCCTCACGCTGTCGATGGACGTGTCGCAGCAAGGGTTCGACGAAGCGCGGGGCCGTGCGTTCTACCGCGATGTTGAGGCACGCGTCCGCAATCTGCCAGGGATCGAATCCGTCACGTACGCCTACTCGGTACCGTTCGGCTATTACAATTCCGCCGAGTACGTCGAAGCGGAAGACAACCCGGTAGAGAACAATCAGCGTCGGCCGTCAGCCGGCTTCAACGCCGTCGGGCCGGAGTACTTTTCGACGATGAGAATCCCCGTGTCCCAGGGACGGGGTTTCACGCCTCAGGACGACGCGCGGGGGCGGCCGGTTGCGGTGGTCAACGAGCACATGGCCGCCAGGCTCTGGCCGGGTCAGGAACCGGTCGGCAAACGTTTCCGCATGACGGGAGCCACGCCGACGACACTCGAAGTGATCGGGGTCAGCCGCAACGGCAAATACAATTACATCTTCGAAGATCCGGGGATGTATTTCTTCGTCCCCATCGAACAACAGTACCGCCCTCTTCGAGCGCTGCAGGTGCGAACCTCCGGGTCCCCGGAACTGCTGGCGCCGGCGATCCAGAAAGAAATCCGGGCGCTCAACCCGGACCTGCCGGTGTATGACGTTCGGTCGATGACGCGCATGCTCGATGGCCCGAACGGGTTCTTCCTTCTGCGAATGGGGGCGCTGTTCGGGGGCGGCCTCGGCGTGCTCGGGCTGGTCCTCGCGCTCGTGGGGATCTACGGCGTCGTGTCCTATTCGGCGAGCCAGCGCACGCAGGAGATCGGCGTGCGCATGGCGCTCGGTGCGCGGCCGCGCGACATTCTGGAGCTCGTCGTCGGACACGGCCTGGTGCTCGTGGCGGTCGGGATCACGCTGGGCCTGACAGCATCGTTCGCCGTCGCCCGTCTGCTGAAGAACCTGCTGTTCGGCGTGTCCACGACAGACGAATTGGGGATTTTGGGATTGACGGGTCGGCGATTGCGGATTCTGGGGTTGGACTTGTAGATTTCGGGATTGAATCTGCAGATCCTCGGGTGCGCAGATGTTGCCGACGCTCGTTTCGACGGCCTCGGGCAGTCCGGTGTGACGCCGTGAAGATTGCCGTCAGCTCGCCTGCTTCAGCGAGCGCGGCGTCGGTATCGGCGGATTTCAACGTGTCGGTGCTAATCCTCAATTTCCGAATAATCTGCAATCGTCGATTGCCCAATCTTCAATCCATTCGCCAATCTCCAATCACCGAATCTGCAATCTGATATCGTTTGCCCTATGGCACGCGCCGCGGCGGCCGCCGCAATCTGCTTCGTCGTCTTCGTCAGCCCACCCGTTCTCTCCGCCCAAGATACCCGCGCCGCCGAACTCGAGCGGGAGCGCGCCCAGAAGGCGGCGGCACTGCACCCGTACAAGCCGGGCCGGCTCGAGAACCTGTTGCTCTACTTCGAACAGAGCAACCCACTGGTGCGATTGTCCCCGCATAACGGCTTCTTCATCGATTACGGCTACACGCGCAAGCCGGTGGGGTCGGGCATCGCGCTGGGCGCCGGCTATCGCCACGATCTGTTTGCACGGAAGGCTCGGATCGAGCTGGAGGCAGGCCTGAGCGTCAAGAAATACCGGCTCCTCCGCGCCGACCTGTCGATGCCGTACCTTGCTGACGGCCGCTTCGAGCTGGGTATCGAGGCAGTGGACCGCTACAACCCGCAGGAAGACTTCTACGGCCTTGGACCATTGTCGCTGAGGGAGGACCGCGTCAACTTCCGATTCAAGGGGCGCGATTACCTTGCGCGTGCGGTGGTACGGCCGGTGGACTGGTTGCAGGTTGGAACGCGGATCGGTCGTACCACCACGGCTATTGGACCAGGCTCGGACACCGCCTACCCCTCTCTCGAGACACGATTCACGGACGCGTCCGCGCCGGGTCTGATCCTGCAGCCGAACTTCAATTACGGCGACGTGTTCGCCGCGGTCGATTATCGCGATTCCACCGGCAACGCACGCTCGGGCGGCTACTACTCGCTCGCGGTACGTCGATTCGACACCGTCGGGATCGATCAGTACGACTTCCGCCAGATCGACGCGGTTGTGCAGCAGTTTTTTCCAATCTTTGACAAGAAGCGCGTCATTGCCGCTCAGGTCGCTCTGAGTGCGGCGTCGGCGGGGAGCGGCGATCAAGTGCCGTTCTATCTCAAGCCCACACTTGGTGGAGCGCGCACGCTGCGCAGCGTCGACGAGTATCGGTTCCGTGACGATAACGTGATGTTCATGAACCTGGAATACCGCTGGGAGGCGTTTTCGGCGCTGGATATGGCGTTGTTCACCGACTGGGGCAAGGTCGCGGCACGCGCGTCGGACCTCGACCTCTCGGACCTCGAGCATGCGTATGGCATCGGGTTCCGGTTCAACACGGCCAAGAGCGTTCTGCTGCGGTTCGACATCGCTGCCGGGGGCAGCGAGGGCATTCAATACTTGATCAATTTCAGCAACGTCTTCTGACCATATGCGTAACAATCTCCTTCGTGCAGCCGCCGCCGGCTGGATCGTGCTGGCGATCGCCGCTGTCTCAGGCGGCGCCGCCGGGCGCAAGTTTTACCCGGACGATCCGCTTGCGAACGATCCCGAGACGCAGGACGCCTCGGCGGTCAGGCCCTGGGATATCAGCAATCAATACGATCTCATCGAGAACTCCTTCCTCGGCGCGGGCGATTCGGACGCACGGCGGGCCGCTAACGTCAACACAGTCGATGAAGTACCGGACTCGAGCTGGTTTACGAATCGGATCGGCATCCGGTCCATCGCGAATGACGAACTAATCAAAGGTCCGGACACCGGAACGGGTCCTGCCGCTGGCACATGGACCGTTCTGTCGAAAAAAACCGAGGGCGTGACGCCTGGATTCACCATGCGTGACTCGACAGGCGAGGTGTATTGGATCAAGTTCGATCCGAAGTCCAACCCGGAAATGGCGAGTGGCGCGGAAGTGGTGTCAACGAAGTTCTTCCATGCCTTCGGATACCACGTGCCTGAGAACTACGTGGCAACGCTGCGGCGCGAGAGCCTCGCGCTGGCCCCCGGCGCGACCCTGAGGGACAGGGACGGGCGGAAGCGCCCGATGACCATCGACGACATCGACGACATCCTCGAGCTGGCCGCGCCAAACAGCGACGGCACATACCGCGTTCTGGCCAGCAGGAATCTGCCGGGACAACCACTGGGGCCGTTCCGCTATTACGGCACGCGCCCCGATGATCCAAACGATATCTTTCCGCACGAGCACCACCGGGAGCTGCGAGGCCTCTCAGTATTCTCCGCCTGGCTGAATCATGACGAAGTCCGCAGCACCAACTCGCTCGATACCGTCGTCGAGGGACCCGGGCGACGGATAGTTCGTCACCATTTGCTGGATTTCGGCTCCACGTTGGGCAGCGGCAGCGTCCAGGCGCAGACGTTCCGGAACGCACGGGCGGACGATCTCTTCTGGGCCGCCCAAATCGTGGCGGCGCTTTCAGATGACGCGATCCGCGCGATCGTGGGGACGGCGGGTTTCTCCGACACGCGCGCGACCGAGTATCTGACCGAGACGATCCTCGTGCGGAAGAGCAAGGTGCTCAAGGTCTGGCTGAACGGAACCAACCCGGTGGTCCGTCCGGCTTTGAGCAGCGCCGGCGCGTTGTCGTTCGCAAATGCGGCGGAGGAAGCCGGCGTCGCCAAGGCGGCCGAGCGGTACACCATCCAATGGTCCCGGTTCGATAACACTGCCGGCACGCAGGAGCCGGAAGGTACCGAACAAACCGTGACCGGCACGCGCGCTCAGGCGCCGGATGCCCTGATCTCCGGGCGCACGGAATACATTGCCGCGCAGATCCGCGCGTTCCATGCCGAGCATCCAAACTGGTCTCAGCCTCTGATGGTGTACTTCCGCCGCACGGGAGACGGATGGTCGCTCGTCGGGCTCGAGCGCAACCCCTGAGACCCGGCACGTGAGCCGGCTCCGCGCTGCGGCGACGGTCGCTGTCGTGGTGCTCCTCGGCGCTGCCGTCTACACGACCAAAGCCGCTCGGAAAATGCCGGACTTCGAGGTCTACTGGACGGCGGGCGTCCGTGCGCGCGCGGCCGAGCCTCTCTATCGGGCGGAGGACGAGCACTACCAGCTCAAGTACTTACCCGCTTTTGCCGTGCTCGCGATCCCCGTCGGCCTGCTGCCCCTGCCGACTGCCAAGGCGATGTGGTTCGCAGCATCAATCGTGTTGATGATCGCACTGGTCAGGCTGAGCATTGCCCTGTTGCCAACGCGCCTCGAGCCGGCGTGGCTGCTCGCGATCATCGCGACCGTCGCGATGGGGAAGTTCTACGGTCACGAACTGGTGCTCGGCCAGGTGAACCTGCTCCTCGGGGTACTGGTTGTCGTCGCAGCACTTGCGCTGCGCGCCAGGCGCGAAGCAGCGGCCGGCGCACTCTTCGCCCTTGCTATCGTCGTCAAGCCTTACGCGGCGATCATCCTCCCGTGGCTGATCGCGCGGCGCCGACCGGCATCGCTGGCCGCGGCCGCAGCCGGTGTGATCGCGGCGCTGCTGGTGCCGGCGTCGTTGTACGGACTGGCGGGCAACTTCGCGTTGCATCGTGACTGGTGGCGAACGGTTTCGGACTCGACCGCCCCCAACCTGCTCAGCCCCGACAACGTGTCGACCGCCGCAATGTTTGCAAAGTGGATTGGGGCGGGGACCCGTGCCGCGTGGCTGGCAATTGCCACCAGCGTGGTGCTGCTGGCGTGCGCCGCACTGGTTTTTGCCAAACGCCGCACCGTAGTCTCGACGTCTGTACTCCACGTTCATGGCGCTCTCGATCATCAGCGTTTGCTATCTCGTGGTGATCGCCGCGCTCTGTCTACTCAGGCTGCGCAGAGCCGCTTGATCTCATGCTGGTGCCGATCCTTCTCTCCATGACAGGTTTCTTCGCGCCGTCGACTGCCGAAGGAGCCGTGCCGGCCCCGGGGGTATCGCTGACGCTCGCCGAGGAACGCGCGCGGCGCGTCAGCACCCTGGAGTACGAGATCGACTTCTCGGTCCCGGCCGACATGGCGCAACCGGTCGTCGGCAGGGTCAGCATCCGTTTCAGCCTGGCGGATGTGCGAACGGCGCTGGCGATCGATTTCGCTGCGCCGCCAGACCGCGTCACGCGTCTGTCCGCCGTCGGGCGCGACATCCCGGTGGATGTGATCAACGGGCACGTGATCGTGCCCGCCACCAGCCTGCGCGAAGGGCGCAACGAGATTACCGTCGCGTTCCTTGCCGGTGACGCGTCGCTGAACCGCAACCCCGACTTTCTCTACACCGTGTTCGTGCCGGCGCGGGCGCACCTCGCGTTCCCCTGTTTCGACCAGCCGGATCTCAAGGCGAAGTATCGTCTCAGTCTCGACATCCCTTCAGACTGGGAAGCGCTGTCGAATGGCCATGAACTGGAGCGGCAGCAGGCAACCGGCCGCACGCGAATCACCTTTGCCGAGACGCAACCGATCTCGACGTACCTGTTCGCGTTCGCTGCCGGTCGGTTCACGATCGAGACTGCCGAGCGCGCCGGACGTCGGTTTCGCATGTTCCACCGCGAGACCGACCTGACCAAAGTCGCGCGCAATCGCGACGCGGTGTTCGATTTGCACGCTGTTGCGCTCGAGTGGCTCGAACGATACACCGCACTGCCGTATGCGTTCGGCAAGTTCGATTTCCTGCTCGTTCCGTCCTTCCAGTTCGGCGGCCTGGAGCACCCGGGCGCAATCTTCTACAACGCCCCGGCGCTGCTGCTCGACTCCTCCGCCACGCAGAATCAGTTGCTCGGCCGTGCCAGCCTGATCGCCCACGAGACTGCCCACATGTGGTTCGGCGATCTGGTGACGATGCGATGGTTCAACGACGTGTGGATGAAGGAAGTGTTCGCGAATTTCATGGCCGCCAAGATCGTCAACCCATCGTTCCCCGCCATCGATCACGAGCTCCGCTTCCTGCTCGCGCATTACCCGGCCGCGTATGACGTTGACAGGACCGAGGGCACCAATGCGATCCGCCAGCGTCTGGACAACCTGAACGACGCCGGCAGTTTGTACGGCGCGATCATCTATCAAAAGGCGCCGATCGTCATGCGTCAGCTGGAGGCACTGGTCGGCGAGGACGGTTTTCGTGACGGGCTGCGTCTGTACTTGTCGCGGCATCGCTTTGCGAATGCCTCATGGCC
>JAIVJE010000493.1 GCA_020200195.1 Acidobacteriota bacterium
AGATCGAGGCCGCGCGCGCCGTACCCTGTCTCTTTGGTCGTGGTGCCGAAGACCGGTCCCACTGCCAGATACGTGGCGCGACCGCCAATCGCCGCGTCGATCTGAGTGGTGTCGTGCGTCGACAGCCCGACGATCGCGTCGTTCCCCACGAGTCGGAAGACCGCGTCGACGTCGAGGTCGTCCTGGCCAACGTGTACACCCGCCGCACCCGCGAGGCGGGCGATGTCGGCGCGATCGTTTACGATGACGCGCGCGTGAAATTGCGCGCTCTCGGCCACGAGCCGTTCCGCGAGGGTGACGAACGACGCGCCGGAGCCCGCTTTCTGCCGCAACTGCAGCAGCCGGGCGCCGCCGCGGAGGCACGCGAGCGCCAATGCCAGCGGATCGATCCCGCGCGCCGCGCAGACTTCTGTGTCGATGATCGGATAGAAGATGGGGCCGCACCCCAGGGGATCAGACGGCCTCGGCGAGCCGTCCGTCACTGCCTTTTTTTTCGGTGAGGTACCGCTCCATGAAGGTGGTGCTGACCCGCCCGGCAACGAAGTCGGGGTCCGCAAGAATCCGGAGATGGAGCGGAATCGACGTTTTGATCCCTTCGATCACCGTCATCTCAAGCGTGCGGCGCATGCGGGCGATCGCCTCCTGACGGTCGCGACCGTGCACGATGATCTTCGCGATCAATGAATCGTAGTAGGGCGAAATCGTGCACTCGGCATGCGCGAACGTGTCGACCCGTACGCCGGGCCCGCCCGGCACGCTGAACGCATGGATCACGCCGGGCGATGGCGCAAACGTCACGGGATCCTCGGCGTTGACGCGGCATTCGATCGCGTGCCCCGAGAAGGTCACGTCACCCTGCTTGAACGACAGCCGTTCACCGCACGCAATGCGGATCTGTTCCTTCACGATGTCGACGCCGGTGACGAACTCCGTCACCGGATGCTCGACCTGCAGCCGCGTATTCACCTCAAGGAAGAAGAAGTTCCCTTTGTCGTCGAGCAGGAACTCGAACGTCCCGGCGTTGGTGTACTGAACGGCGCGGGCGGCATCGACCACGGTGCTCCCAAGTCTGCGGCGGACCTTTTCGGTCAACGCCAGCGAGGGGCACTCTTCGAGCAGTTTCTGGTGCCGGCGCTGAATCGAACACTCCCGCTCTCCGAGATGGACGACGGCGCCGTGATGGTCGCCCAACACCTGCACTTCGATGTGTCGCGGGCTCTCGACGTATTTTTCCAGGTAGACGTCACCAACACCAAAGGCCGCTTCAGCCTCGCGTTGAGCTGTTTTGAGCGCCTTGGCCAGTTCCCCCGTCTGCCGGATCACGCGCATGCCGCGGCCGCCGCCGCCGGCGACCGCCTTGACGATGACCGGGTAGCCAAGATCGCGGGCCACGCGAAACGCCTTCTCCTCGTTATCGATCGGGCCGTCGCTGCCGGCCAGTACCGGTACGCCGGCCTTCCTCATCGCCCGGCGCGCGCGCGCTTTGTCGCCGAGCAGCCGAATGACGTTCGGGGCCGGTCCGATGAACTTGATGTGGCACGCCTCGCAGACCTCGGCGAGGTACGCGCTCTCGGACAGAAACCCGTAGCCGGGATGGATGGCGTCGGCGCCGGTGATCTCCGCGGCGCTGAGGACCGCCGGCACGCTGAGATAGCTGTCCGCGCTTCTGGCGGGACCGATGCAGACGTCCTCGTCAGCGAACCGAACGTGGAGGGAGTTTTCGTCCGCCTCGGAATAGACGGCGACGGTCTTGATGCGGAGTTCGCGACATGCGCAGATGATGCGCAGCGCGATCTCACCGCGGTTGGCGATCAGGATTTTCTTGAACATCAGGCCGTTTTGATGGCGAAGAGCCGTTCGCCGTACTGTACCGGCTTGCCGTTCTCAACATAGACGCTGACGATCTCGCCGTCGTACTCCGACGTGATCTCGTTCATCAGCTTCATCGCCTCGATGATACAGAGGACCTGGTCCTTCTTGACGCGTTGACCGATCTCGACGAACGGGTCCGCCCCCGGCTCCGGCGTGCGATAGAAGGTACCGACGATCGGCGATTTCACGACCGCCAGTTCGAGACTCTCTTCCTCCTCCCCGGCCGGGGCGGTCTCCGGGGCGACTGAGGGCGCGTACGGCGCGGGGCTCGGCGCATGCAGCGTCGCGGGCTGCACCGGAGCCGCCAGCGGATATCCCGCCGTGGTCTTCCTGACCCGTAGCTTCAGCCCGTCGCGTTCCAGTTCGAACTCTGCGAGATCGTGCTCCCGGACCAACTCCAGGATGCGTTCGATATCCTCGAAATCCATCATGCTCCACTCGAACGCGGCCGCTGTGCAGGCGCGCACTCGTGCCGTTCATAACAGTATCGGCACGTGCGTCAGCACTTCACAGCCGCCCGGCACGACCAGCACGTCGTCTTCGATCCGCACGCCGCCGAGCGAAGGCACATAGGCACCCGGCTCGATCGTGAATACCATGCCCGACTCGACCGGTTCATCGGGTTGCCCGGGCGACAGCCGGCCGATGCGCGGTTCCTCATGCACCTCGAGACCGAGTCCGTGGCCCGTTCCGTGTCCGAACGCCGCCGCGAGGCCGTGACCCACGAGCGTGTCGCGCGCGGCGGCGTCGATTTCACTGGGCCGCGCGCCCGGTTTCACGGCGTGGACGGCAGCCGCATGAGCCTGCCTGACAGCATCCATCAGCCGGCTGAGCTCCCGCGAGCGGCCCAGCTGAACCGTACGCGTGAGATCCACGCAGTATCCGTCGTATACACCCCCGAAGTCCAGCACCACACCGTCCTCGGGCTCGATGCGGCGTGGACCCGGCCGCGCGTGCGGTAGCGCGCTATTCGGCCCGGAAGCGACGATTGTCTCGAAGGCCGGACGCTCGAACCCGGCTTCGCGCAGCGCGCCGTCGATGTCCGCCGCAATGTCACGCTCCGACCTCCCGGCGAGCACAAACCGGGCTACGCGGACCGTGACGGACGAGAGCCGGGCCGCAGCCTCTCGGAGGATCGCCACCTCGGCTGGTTCCTTGACGGCCCTGATGCGCTCGACCACTCGCTCCGTGGGCACGAGAATGGAGGACGATTCGGAC
>JAIVJE010000494.1 GCA_020200195.1 Acidobacteriota bacterium
GGCTGACTCAGATCGTCTGACGGCGCGTGGTAGCGTTCGGCGCGCCAGCGCTTCACGAGCGCGTGCTCCGGTGAGTCCTTCGCGAATCCGACCTTGAGCGACAGCGCCGGCACGCCCCGCTTGATGAAACTGTACTGGTCGCTTCTGACGAAGGCGTTGCGCTCGGGCTCCGGATCCGAGAGCACCTCGAGTCCGAGCGGCGCGGCCACCTTCCGCAAGTCGTCAGCCAGGTCCGATTCCTCGAGCCCCTGTACGATCACGCTGCGAAGCGGGATCAGAGGCAGGAACATGTCGGTGTTCAGGTTGGCAACGGTCTCGCCGAAGCCCACCGTCGGATGCGCCGCGTAGTAGCGGGACCCGAGCAGGCCTTTCTCCTCCCCCGTCACAGCCAGGAAAACGAGCGACCTCTTGAACGTCCGCTTCCCCTCGTGGATCGCCGCCGCCGTCTCGAGCAGCGTGGCGATCCCGGACGCGTTGTCCATCGCGCCGTTGAAGATGCGGTCACCGTTGATTGGTTCACCCACCCCCAGGTGATCGAGATGAGCCGACAGAACCACGTATTCGGTCTTCAGCCGTGGGTCGGTCCCCGGTAGGATACCGACGACGTTCTGCGACTCTATGTCCTTGCTTTCGACGGCGACCGTGGCGCGCACAGAGGCCGGAATCGGAAACCGCGGAAGCGGTTTGCCCTGCGCCGCTGTTGCCAGGATGTCTTTGAACGCGTGGCCAGACCCCGTGAAGAACTTTTCCGCGCGCGCCGGGTTGATACTGACCGCGATCTGCTGGCCGGCCGTTTCGTCGAGCGCAGCATCGGCGAGCGTCAGCGACGGCATGAATCGCGAGAGCATCGAACGCTCCCAGGGAATGTCCATCCCCTTCGGGTTGGCAATCGACAAGGTGCCGAGCGCTCCCGCTTTCTTCAGGATGCTCCAGCGAACTGATTGATAGTGCGCCAGCAACGGCCCTGGAATCTGCGATGGACCGCTGGTGAGGTGAAGCACGACCTTACCGCGGAGGTCGAGCCCCGCAAGATCGTCGTACCCGAGCTCGGGGACCGTCAGGCCATAACCGGCAAACACGAGCGGGGCGTCGACCGTCGGCGCCGGATCGATCCGCATGCTGAACGTTGCTTCGTCTCCGAGCACCACCGGCTCTGGCTTCCCGTCGCGAACGAGTGCCAGGCTCGACTTGTCCTCGACAATCCTCCGGGAGCGGAACCCGACAGGCTGGATGTAGCCGTCTATACCGGAGGGACTGACGCCGACGCGCGTGAACTCGGCAGCCACGTAGTCGGCCGCCTTTCGATGACCTTCGCTGCCGGTGTCCCGACCTTCGAGCCGGTCGTCAGCGAGGAACTTGACGTGCGACCACCAGCGTTCGGCGTCAGCGGCCGAGAGAGACGCGGCCCACACCGCCAGGAGTGATAGAACCGCCAGTCGGCGACACCGCATACAGCCTCCTTCGACTTCGCTCCTCGAACCTCAACCGTGATCACCTGATGTGCACGACGCGCGGAAAGCAGCCGCACAAGACCATGGTAATACTTGCAACAGTTCTCGTCCCCACACTGCGCAACAACCGACACCCGCCTCGATGTGCCTGTCGCTGGCGACGCGAGAATGGGCCTGATTCGCCACGGTCGCTCACGTGACGCCGTTGGCAGCTACTCTGCACATCAGGGCGTCGGGCTAAAGTGATGCGAACGAAAGTACACGGCGGTACGGTCACCCACGGCGATTCGACGCTATGCGCGACCTGCTGTCACTCGATGATCGTTCGTGGACGGACCCTGGATGAAGAAGTCGTCGCATGCCAGGTACTCATACGCGGTGCCATCCGCATCCCCTTCAAGGTGACATCCTGTTCCGCTTACGCGGACGCGCGGCTGCCGTCGTTCGCGCAGATGGCCGAGCAGGCCTGGGTGCTGCGACGCCGCGCCAAAGGGCGGCAGGCGGGATTCATCCGCGCCCGCGACCTCCGAGTCGAGGAGATGGCAGACCTGATGTCCGAGATCACCGAACATGGCGAATGATGAGTCCGGCTGAAGCCGGACACTACGACTGACGCGGAGAATGAGGCGACGGGTGTAGTGTCCGGCTTCAGCCGGACCAACGCCACCGTGTTTCACCCTCATGCGAAGTACACCCACAGGGCGATGACGGTCAGGATCAGCGCGAACGAGGCCGCGACGTGGATCCGGAAGATGTCGCGATCCGCGGCCGGGGTATAGGCACCCTCGAGCGTCGCGAACGTCAGTCCCCTGAGCTTTTCCCGCGTCTCGGGCGCGGTCGCCAGCGAGACGCCGACCAGGATCGCCGAGCTCACGACGAAAATCAGAATCGCGAAGTGCAGGAAATTGATCTGGACGAACCGCGTGAGCCATGGGCTGCCGGCCACGAGCTCGCTGGTGCGATTGATCTCGAACATGAACCGCGCCGCCCCGATAATGGCGCCGGCAACCAGCGCGGCAATCGCGCCGCTACGGTTGGCGCGGGGCCAGAACACACCGAACAGGAAGACGGCGGCAATCGGCGGGCTGATGTACGCCTGGACGCTCTGCAGGTAGATGTACACCTCGCTGCTCAGATGTTTGATGAACGGCACCCAGAGCACGCCGAGTACGACCATGACCAGCGTTGCGATGCGGCCGACGGTCACGAGGCGCGCTTCGGAGGACGTGGGAAAGAATTTGCGATAGAGATCGAACGTAAACAACGTCGATGCGGAATTGAACGTCGCGGCGAGCGAGGACATCAGCGCTGCCATCATCGCCGCCAGCATGATGCCCGTCAGGCCGGACGGCAGCAAGCGGATCACCAGGGTCGCGTACGCGTCGTCTCCGGCGACGTCGGGATAGATCCGCCGCGCGATCAGTCCCGGCAGCACCAAGATGAAGACCGGAAGAATCTTCAGCAGTCCGGCGAAGATGGCGCCGCCGCGCGCATGCGCCTCGTTCTTGGCCCCAAGCACGCGCTGCACGATCACCTGGTCCGTGCACCAGTACCAGATGCCGAGGATCGGCGCGCCGAAGAAAATGCCGGTCCAGGGAAAGTTTGGATCGTCCGGCGGCTTGATCATGTGGAAGAAGTC
>JAIVJE010000298.1:0-3727 GCA_020200195.1 Acidobacteriota bacterium
CCGAGCGTCAGCACACGGTCGAGCGGCAGACCTTCCGGCGGGATGATCTCGTCCAGCGTCTGCCCTTCGATCAGCTCGAGCGTCAGGAACGGAATGCCGTCGACTTCCTCAACCGAATGAATAGTGACGATGTTCGGGTGGTTGAGGGCCGCGGCGGCGCGAGCCTCGCGCTCGAAGCGCTCGCGCCGGTCGGGATCACTGGCCAGCGCCGGACCGAGCACCTTCAGCGCGACGCGGCGTCCGAGGGTGGTGTCCTCCGCGAGATAGACCTCGCCCATGCCGCCGGTGCCGAGCAGCCGTTCGATCCGATAGTGCCCGAGCGCACGTCCGATCAAGCAATCTCCGCAGTTTCGCTGTTGTGGTGACGCGCGGATTATACCGGAGGGAGCGTCCCGACCGAGCCGGATCTTGTAATCCGGAGGTGAGGGCACGGAGAAAACCCACCCACGGGGGCACGAAGAACACGGAGACCTTCACCAGGAGTAAGCGGGATCCTCTATCGCAATGCTCTCCGTGGTCTCAGTGTCTTCGTGGTTAGTGTGCTCCGTTCCCTCCCGCTTCTCCGCGTTCGGCCGGACGGGCGCGTCAGGGAAGACAGCGATCTCAGATCATCCTCGTTCAATCCTCCGCTAGCGGCCGGCGCACGTGATGGTGCTGCGCTCACACGGCGAAAGAATGTGCGTAGATCTGTTACAGGCAATAGCGTCGAAGTCGTCTGAGTTCGCAATCATGGGCTGCAGGGTGTGCTGCAAGAGAGCCGCCACCGTAATCGGGTCGCTCGTTTGCCCCGGCGTAAGGGTGAACAACAGGAAGCCGTCCCAATAGACATCGTGCGCGGTTGTGGCGGAGCGGTTGCCGAAGCTCACGCTTGCCGTGTTATTCGTTCGGCAAGCCGGAATCGAAAACGTGAAGTTCAGGGTGTTCGAGCCATTGACGAACACTCCGAGTCTCACCTCGTCGTAGATCGTAGCGTTCGCCGAAAGATTGGCGTTCCCCGGCGTCAGACCGTCGAGTACATAGTCACCAACGCGGTTGGTGGACGCAGAACGTCCGGCATTCGGTCCATCCAGGACGGTGATGGTAGCTTCGGCGATTTGGTCACCTGCAGGGAAGGACACAGTCCCCGTGAGTCTGACCACTGTCGGCGCTGGCGGGGGGGCGGGTGCAGCTGGTGAAGAGCCGCCGCAGGCGGGAAGGCACGAAGCTGCAACGACAACCGCGAGTGCACGTTTCATAGCAGCCCTCACAGTCAGAATATCGCCGCACAGCTTAGAACTGTTGCGGCAAGAATGGCAAGCGGTAACCCCGACCGAGGCCGTCTTGCCGGAAATCACATCTCTGCTAACACACTATTTCGAGAATACCGCCGACGGAGTACTCGGCGTTGACCCTCCAGGGCCGGTACTCACGACGACGGCGTAATAGGACCCCTCTGGCAGCGGATCAACCAACGTGGAGATATCCACCGATATCTCACCACCGTCGGCCGCCGGTTTCCCGAGATACCCGCTGGCGACCGGCGCGGCGTTGACCGCGTCGACGGAGCGTCGCAGTTGCACCGTGCACCAAGCGACGTTGGTCTCGTAGTCCACGGGGGGGACAAAGATCAGCGTCGTCGGGAGCGTTGGTGCCGCCGTCGTCAAGTTGGATACGGTAAAATATCGGCTCCCGATTCCCGACGCATTCCCCGCGGTGTCCCGAGCGACCCACGCGATCGTATGCACGCCGTCTGCGAGCGTGGTCGTGTCGAGGGTGAAATATCCTACGGCGCCGTCGCTGTTCGCGTAGCCGGGAAACAGCGTGGCGATGTCGGAGCGGAAATTGTTGTACGTCGGATGACCGCGCACGGCTCCATCCACGTACAGGTCAATGGTGGAGCCATCGGATGGAATGCCGTTCGGTTGGGGTGTGAGCGCCCATCCGAAATTCGTGATTGTTCCTCTGACAGTCTGCCCTTGGTGCGGCGTATCGATGGTCCCGAACGGTCTGTTGCTGTCGGCATTTGCGAACGTCACGGTCTTCGACCCCAGGAGTATGTTCGCTCCATCCATCGTGCGGACATACGCGAACAATGTGAACGCCGCGTTCCCATGGTTCGGCAACAGATTCGAGAGCAGTGTGTAGCCCCATCCGGCTCTGTTCACGCCCGGGTAGGTGGGATACGAGGCGAGGATGTCTGGCCGGGCCCCAGCGACGAGCGTCGCCGCGCCAACGAAGACCAACCCATTCACCTCTGTCGACTCGCCCGCGAGCGGTGAGCGGTACACGTCCACTCCGCTGACGCCCGAGTCATCCAGCGCCCAACCAGTGACTGCCACCTCGCCCGCAAGCGTGCTGCCGCTAGCGGGGGTGTCGACGGATCCAAAAGGAGGGTCGGGAGGGACAGGAACAGGCGCCGACAGCGGGAGATAGAGGGCGAGAAGGGCGAGGACAGAGATACGCCGCAGAAAGCTTCCTTCGTCAGATTTCGGACTTCGCTATTTGTTACGGATTAGTTCTTCCAGCTCGTCCGATGGTGCCCGAGCCGCAGGTCTGATCATGCATCTTGCCGGTGGGTCGACCTACTTCTTCTTCGAGGAGTTCCTGACGAGATCGTACCGCCGGTCGTGAGGGTGATCTTGTGGTGAGTGGCCACCCTTGTTACGGATGAGCTCTTCCAGCTCGGCGCGCGCGCGACGGCTCTGCTCGGTCATCTCTCTCAGTTGTGCAAGAATTCGCTGTTCAGGAGGCAGATCGTTCACTGTTTCCTCGTCAGACCCCGGTAGTACAACGGCTTGTCACTTGTACTAGCAGCATTCGTTCCAAGTTTGTGCTGTTGAGCCGCGCGCGTCGTTGCGGTTCTGAATCCCGCACGTGTGACAGCGTCCACGATTCGTCGACGTGCAACCGCCCGGCTTCGACACACCACCCGCTGCAGCCGCGCCAGCCACCGGTCCGCAATCTCGAGGCGCTCCTCGTCGTTGGCTGCGCGCCTCGTGATGTCGTCCGACATGCTGATCGTATCGGCGCGTCTTTACAGAATCTTTGGTGTGCAAACGCCGTGGTTCCGCTGACGCGTGAGCACAGATGAGCTGTGCATTCCAGCACGACAGTGCGGTATCCTCCGGCCGGACAACCGGCTCACTGCACTGCCGTACGAGGGGGTTTGCTTGATGGATTTCGACAAGTCCACCGATTACTACGAAACGCTGCAGATCAGTCCGAATGCAGATCCCGACACCCTCAACCGTGTCTACCGGATCCTCGCGCAGCGGTTTCATCCCGACAACCAGGAGTCTGGCAGCGAGGAGCGGTTCCGGCAGATTCACCAGGCCTACAGCGTGCTGAGCGATCCCGAAAAACGCGCGCAGTACGACATCAAACACCAGGGGCTGCGTCAGGAACGCTGGCGCTTCGTCGCCAACAGCGCCACCGCCGAGAACGATTTCGAGATGGAGCAGATGGTGCGGTTCAACGTCCTCGAGGTTCTGTATACGAGGCGGCGGGTGGAGCCGAACGATCCGGGACTCTCACCACTCGATCTGGAGAAACTGATCGGCAGGCCACGCGAGCACCTCGAATTCACGATCTGGTTCCTGGTCCAGAAGAAGATGCTCACGCGCGGTGATCACGCGCATCTCATCATTACCGCTGAAGGGGTCGAGTACCTGGAGCAGAACTTCCAGTCGAAGGTGCAGCGGCTGCGGCTGAAGCCGAAGCCAGAGGAATCATCGCGCTGACGCCGGCT
>JAIVJE010000298.1:3766-15358 GCA_020200195.1 Acidobacteriota bacterium
GCCCACGATGTACCACGCTTCGTCCATGGGTACTGGATGGCGCAGAGAAGGGGCGGCGCGGACGAGCGCCCTGTCCACCGCCTCGGAGAGCTCCATCAAAAAGAATTGACGGAACGCGGGTCCTCCGCTCGAGGCCAGCAGATCCGGATGCGCTTCGAGCGCGCGTACGAGTGAGCTGAAGCCTCGCGCGTTCCACGTCACGCGAGGCACAACCACCAGGCGATATCCGCCAATGACCGTGCGAGGCAACGGCAGCGGGTAGCTGGCGATTTCGCCGGCGGCGAACACGAACCGCTTCACCGCGCGATCGATGGCTTCTGCAAGGACCCCTTGCTCCGCGCTTCGCTGGAGCTCCGCCCACAGCGCCTTGCGCGCAGCCCGCGTTCGTCCAAACAGTGTGAAGCGCCGCTGCGCGGCGAGCTCCGCGACGATGGGCGCGCCGTGGGCCCGCGTCCAGGCGTCGAACGACGCCGGCCGGCGAAGACGGCCGGAATACATCGGGACGTGGTTGACCAGTCGGACCCAATCCATGGAGAAAACCCAGTGGGAGCGCCATTGTAATCAGCAAGGGCACTGCCACCGCACCCTCTCGCTCTGCTCCGCGCTTTCAGCGAGCGTGCTGGAGGTGGATGACGATCCTGTACCCCGATTGCAATTTTGTGTAGTGACGGGCACTGCCGAATTCTTCCGAATAGTGCTCTTATGTTCTTGACTCCCGCGTCACTCGATGGCTTACTGTCCCACTAACAACATCCGACCAATTTTTTAATCGACAGGCTGGGAACCGCGGCACCGTGGGCGGCCCTTGGGGTCACCGCTTTGCGCGCGATGCTCCACAGGCGAGGCTCGACTTCAGATGTACTATCAGAACTCAGAGACGGATCACTACGAGACGCTGCAGATCAGCCCCAATGCGGATCCCGACACGATCGAACGGGTGTTCCGCATGCTGGCGCGACGATTCCACCCTGACAATCAAGATACCGGCAACGAAGATCGGTTTCGGCTGATTCACGACGCCTACATCGCCCTCAGCAATCCGGAGCGGCGCGCTGCGTACGACGTCAGGCACGTCACATTGCGGCAGGAGCGGTGGCGGTTCGTGGCGAGCGGTCCACCGGCCGACAACGACTTCGAGGCGGAGCAGCACGCCCGGTACGTCGTCCTCGAAATCCTGTATACGCGGCGTCGGGCGGAACCGGACAGGCCCGGCTTGTCCAACCTGGACCTGACGCACCTGGTGGGCCGGCCGCGTGAACACATGGAGTTCACGATCTGGTACCTGGCGCAGAAGAAAATGGTGACCCGCAGCGACAATTCGAGCCTGATTATCACGGCCGACGGGGTCGACTTCGTGGAGCATCACAACCAGGCGAAACTTCAACGCCTGCGTCTGGCCGCGCGACGCGACGAGCGCGCCGGCTAACATAAGGGACAAGGTCCCTTTTCCCTTATCCCTTTTCCCTTTATTTGACCCCGATGCGCGCGCGCCACTGGGCGTAAAAGGAATCGGGCTGTACGCCGTGCGTGCTGAGCGCCTGATCGACGGTATGCCCGCTGCCGAGCATCTGAAGGAATGGGCCGACGTTGGCGCCGAGCCGCTCGCACAGCAACTGCCCGCCCACGAGGCTCTCCGCGTAGGCGACGAGCGCGGTCTCGCCGTCGAACCGGTCGAACCCGTCCGCGAGATCTTCCAGCGGAATGCGGACGCCCGCGGACTTCAGGACGCGCGCCACCCACGAGCGATCGCTCGATTCCAGATAACTCGCCAGCCCTTCATGGATCCATGTCGGTACACCGCGCGGCGCGGCGTTCGTGATCACAGCGTGCACGAATTCGTGGGTGACAACACGGTCGAGAGTCTTGGGAGACCGAAGGGCCCCTTCGACTGGAAGCCTGATGCGGCCGTCGTAGCCGCCGCCGGCCCACGCCGGTGCGCGGGTGATGTCCTGAAACTGCCGATTCGTATAGAGAATGACCGTCAGCGTTTCTCCTGGATAGCTGTTCAGCCGCTTGCCAATGCTCCAGTACACCGACTCGAGCACGCCTGCGACACGATCGCTGATCGTCTTTTCCGCGGCGCCTTCGAACAGCACGCGGAACCGCGCGCCCGGCCGTTCTTCGAAGCGGCTGTGCAGGGCGGATTCGCGGCGCCATTGCTCGAGCTGCTGCGTGATAGCGCGATCGCCCGGCGCAAGCGCCGCCGCCTTCTCCATCGTCCGGAGCGCCAGATCGAGATCCGCGCCCTGATACGCGACTTGGGAGAGCAGCACCATAGCCGGGACGAAGCGGGGGTTGTACTCGATGGCGCGTTTCAACGCCGAGATGGCCGCGTCGGATCGCCCGAGCGTGAACGCGGCGTAACCGGCGCCGTAGTACAGCATTGCGTTGCGCGGACTTCTTTCGAGCTCCTCCCGGAAGATCGCCGCCGCCTTTGCGGCGTCGCCGCGTTCGAGCGCCGCCCAGGCCGCAGGCGCGGGCAACTCGCGCTCCTGCGGCTCAGTGGCTTCAGCGGTGCCTACGATCGCCGTCGTGAACGTCATCACCACCGCGATCGCAGCTGCGTAGCCAAATTGCATCCGCCAGCAGGCGGCAAACCCTGTACCGCTGAGGTTCACAACCTTCCGCGAGCTTTTCGCTGAAGCTCCGGCCGATCGGATTACGTTTTCCGGGCCGCGCTGTCAGATTTTGTCGGGTCCGCTCGACGTGAAAACGCTTTTTGCGCGTGAAGTGCTAGGATGGGGCCGCAGGAGGAGGTCACGTGGCCAGTAACAAGACCGAGCAGAACGGCATCTCGCGACGCGACTTTACGTCGCGCGTCGGGGCAGCGGCGGCGGGCATCGTGGTCGGTGGAGATCTGTTCAGTTCGGGCGTGCACGCAGCAGCCGACGTCAGCGGCCGTGTGCTCGGCGCCAACGACCGCGTCGTCGTGGCCAGCATCGGAATCCGCGGTCAAGGTAATTCCCTGAAGCGCGGCTTTGCGCGCCTCCCGAACGTGGAGGTCAAGACGCTGTGCGACATCGACGGGAACCTGGCCCCGGAACGTATCAACGACGCCCGCTTGAAAGACGTCGCCACCTTCAAACCGGCGTTCGTTCAGGACCTGCGACGGGTGCTCGACGACAAGGACGTGCACGCAGTCATCATCGCCACGCCGAACCATTGGCATGCGCTCGCGACGATCTGGGCGCTGCAGGCGGGCAAACACGTGTACGTCGAAAAGCCGGCGTCGCACACGGTATGGGAAGGTCGCAAGATGGTCGAAGCGGCCGCACGGTTCAACAAGATTGTCCAGGTCGGGACGATGAACCGAAGCCGGCCGGCCGTCCGTCAGGCAATCAAGTTTCTGCATGATGGCGGCATCGGCAAGGTTTACATGGCGCGCGGCCTCTGTTACAAACCGCGTCCCGCGATCGGCAAGTACCCCGACGGTCCAATGGCGCCCGGTGAGAAGTACGCGTTGACCGTCGGGTCCACGAACTACGAGCCGACCTACGACGATCAGTACCTCTCCAAAGTCGACTACGACCTGTGGCTGGGGCCGGCGGCCAAGCGGCCGTTCAACCGCAACCGCTTTCACTACAACTGGCACTGGCACTGGGACTACGGCAACGGCGATACCGGAAACCAGGGACCGCACCAGTTCGACGTCGCGCGGTGGGGTCTCAACAAGCAGGAGCACCCGAACCGAATCCGGTCGGTCGGCGGCTATTTCGGGGCGGAGGCATCGCAGGAGACGCCGGATACGCAGACGGCGTTGTTCGAGTACGCCGACGGCACGATCTTCGAATTCGCGACGCGCGGCGAATTCACGAACGACGAAGGGGGTCAGCGCATCGGCAACCTGTTCTACGGCTCAAAAGGCTGGCTGTGGGTGGACGGCGACGGCCGCAAGTGGCAGTCGTACCTGGGGCCGAAGAACGAAAAGGGACCGGGCGCCGACGCGCCGGAGACGGCGGGCAGCGACCCGCTCGTGCTCACGAGCACCGAGTACCCGCACTACCAGAACTTCGTCGACGCCATTCGTGCGAACGATCCGAAGATCCTGACCTGCGATGTGATGGAAGGGCACCTGTCGTCGACGCTGCCCCACCTGGCGAACATTTCCTATCGGACGGGGCGCGCGCTCGTGTTCGACGGGAAGACCGAAACATTCGTGGACGACAAGAAGGCCGACGAGCTCCTGACGCGCGAGTACCGCAAGGGGTTCGAACTCCCGAAGTCGTTCTCGTAAGGCACGACCGGCTGGGCGCGGTCAGGCGCAGCAGTAGTCGCTGCGCTTGACTGCGGGCCGCACCTGGGATCGCAGCGATCCTGTTTCAGCGCCCGCCGTTGTCAGTCCTCGCTGAAGTGCGCTTCATTTTCTCCGGATCCCATGCAATCGGGCGTCCCTCGAAGTAACTGTCGTTGGTCAGAAGCGCCGGACCCGCGGCTCTGAACCCGAACACCGCGTCCTCCACCACCGGCTTGCGCGTGCGGACGGCGTCGAGGAAGTTGACGAAGTGATCATACGTGTCGCTGTACCCGCCGGGTGGCGCGTAGACTTCTTCGCTGCCGGGCCACAGCTCCTGCTGTTCCGGATACTTCGCGCGGTACTGCTCCAGAAACGCCTTCTGGACATCTTCCGTGAAGGTGTCGATGGTGTACCCAGGTTCGCGCGGCCGTGCACGGCGCGCGAGCGTGACGCCGGCGCCGCCAATCGTGATCACCCCGTCGGGACCTACGAACCGGAACGCCTGGCTGTCCCCTGCGCCTTCAGCGAAATTTACCCTGAGGGCGAGCGTGAACGCCGGATGCGCCGCGGTCTTCGGATAATCGTAGAGCGCGAGCATCACGTCGGGGACGTCCCGCCCGTCGTTCCAGTAGCGCAATCCGCCCGTCGCCACGATGCGCGTCGGGCCCGCCGAGTCGAGCACGTAATGAATGCCGGAGAACAAATGCACGAACAGATCGCCCGGGATGCCGGTGCCGTAGTCGCGATAGTTGCGCCACCGGAACAGTCGGATGGGTTCGAACGGTCTCTTCGGGGCGTGCCCCAGGAAGCGGTCCCAATCCACCGTCTGCGGAGACGCGTCCGGGGGAATCGAGTACTGCCACGCGCCCAGCGCCGAGTTGCGGTTGATCCATGCCTCGACGAGATTCAACTCGCCGATCGATCCGGCGCGATACAGATCGCGTGCCTTCGCGTACACGATCGAGCTGACGCGCTGGCTGCCCACCTGTAGAATCCGCTTCGTCTCCCGGGCAACGTCGGCGACCGGCCGACCCTCGTCCACGCGCTGCATCATCGGCTTCTCGACATAGACGTCCTTGCCGGCCTTCATGGCGTCCATCGAGATGCGCGCGTGCCAATGGTCCGGGGTGGCGATGATCACCGCATCGACGTCCGGGCGCGCCAGCACCTCGCGGTAGTCGCGGGTCGTGAAGAGCTGCTCGCCCCACAGCTCCTTCGAGCGCAGGAGCCTGCCGTCGTAAATATCAGCCACCGCGGTGAGCTCCGTGCCGGGCACTCTGAGCGCCGTCCGGGTGTCGTACATGCCCTGGCCTCCGGCGCCAATGAGCGCGATCTGAATGCGCTCGTTCGGAGGGACATCCTGCGCGGCCTGCGGGCGGTCCTGACCACGCAACGCGATCGGCAGTGAGGCCGCCACGCCGCCACCGGCGGCGGTCTTCAGGAACTCACGACGGGACGGCCGCTTCATGTCGTCACCTCAGTCTTTGATGAGTGGAAGGCCCACGGGTGCGCCGCCCTGCTCGGCGGAGCGGTCCGCTGCGAGGCACACTTCCATCGTTTTCTGCGCGTCGAAGACGCTGATCGAGGTCTCGCGGCCTGCAAGGATGCACGCCACGAGCTCATCGATCTCCGCCTGAAATGGGTGATGGCTGACGTCCGCGGAGTCCGGCATCGGACAGAAGATTCGGACGCCCGGGCGTCCGCCGGCGTCCGTCGCCGCCTCGAGCCGTACGTCTGCGAAGGGATTCGCGTCCGCCAGGGCCGCCACATCGAGCGCGCCGTCGAGCGTTTGAATGAAATCATGGCGCACGGTGGCGCGGTCGCCCATCAGCTCGACCATGAAGGTGTAGGGCAGCATGAAATCGGTCGAGCTCGTCACATGCCCCAGCGCTCTCCCCTCGAGGCGCAGGTTCACCAGGATGGACGTCGGCCACTCGTAGCCCGCGGTGAACTGCGTCTGGATGGCACTCGCCTCGACGGCCTCACGGCCTGCGCACCAGCGCAGCGCGTCCACGGCATGGCAACCGGCCGCGAGCAGATGACTGCGGCCGCTCTCACGCGTCCGCACCCACTCCCAACCTGAGTACCAGTCCGTCACGCGCGACAGGTACTGCGTCCGCGCGAACCGGATTTCACCGAGCCAACCGGACTCCTGCAGCCACTTGACGAACTTGAGATACGGGTTGTAGCGGAGCTCGAACGATACGATCGTCCGTACGCCGGCAGTTCGAACGGCATCCCGAATCCGGATCAGCTCCTCTTCGTTCAGGCCCGTTGGCTTCTCCAGGACGATGTGCCGCCCTGCACGCGCAGCAGCGACAGCTTGCTCGGCGTGCAGGTGGTTGGGCGTGGTGATTACCATGATGTCCACATCCGGCGCGTCCAGCAGATCCTCGTAGCGCGTGGTGATCCGCGCGTCGGGCACGGACAGCGTATATCGCACGAGATTCGCACGGGTCCGCGCGGCGTCCCGGCCGACCAGCCACGTCACTTCCGTGTGCGGATTCTTCTGGAACGCCGTGATGTGCTGCGATGCGCACCAGCCGACACCGGCGACGCCGACACCCAGTTTTCCCTCCCGAGTAGGCACCGCGCTAGCCTAGACTAGGGCCGCTATGAACGCAAAGCTTCCCGTATTGGCTGTCATCATGTGCATCACGTTGCTGATTCCCGCGGCCGGCAGTCAGCGCGGCGCGACCCCGCTGTTCAACGGGCGTGACCTCACCGGCTGGAAGATTCCTGCGGGCGATAACGGCCACTGGCGCGTCGTCGACGGCGTCATCGACTACGACGCCGAAAGTGAGGCACTAGGAGACAAGGTCCTGTGGACGGAGCGCTCGTTCGGTGACTTCGTGTTGAAACTGGAGTGGCGCATCAAGAGCACGCCCTACATCAATCAGGGCGTACCGATCATCCGGCACGACGGGTCCCACAAAAAGGGGGCTGACGGCCGTGACATCCGCATCGCTGTGCCGGACTCCGATTCCGGGCTCTACCTCCGCGGCTCCAGTAAGGCGCAGGTGAACATCTGGTGCTGGCCGATCGGCTCCGGCGAGGTGTATGGCTACAGAACCGATGACGCGATGCCGCCGGCGGTGCGTGCCGGCGTGACGCCGAAGCGGAACGCGGACCGCGACATCGGCGCCTGGAATGCGTTCGAGATCACCATGCGCGGCGATCGGTTGACGGTCGTGCTGAACGGTGAGGAGGTTATCAGCCGCGCACAATTGCCGGGCGTCGCTCCGAGCGGGCCGATTGCACTGCAGCACCACGGCGAAAAAAAGAACGGTGTGTGGACCAGCCCGCCGAGTCTGGTCCAGTTTCGCAAGATCACGATTGAGGAGCTGTAGCGGCCCGGATGGGCTGGAGGCTGGTCGTGGGCATCAAGTGCCCAAAAAGTGTGAAATTCTGTAAAAGCGACACCGAGAGTCGCAGCGCCTGAGCCGCTGTAATCACAGTAAGCTGCGCGCATGCCGTGTGTGCTGATCGTGGAGGACGACCCCGACGTGCGCGAATTCATGGACACCCTGCTCGACGCGTACGGCTACGACACGATGACCGCCGAGAACGGAGCCGTCGCGCTGGACGTCATGCGCCACCGCAAACCCTGCCTGGTCCTCCTCGACCTCATGATGCCGGTGATGAACGGATGGGAGTTCCGCAAGCGCCAGCTCGCCGATCCCGCGCTCAAGGATGTGCCGGTTATCTGCGTGACCGCAGTCTTCGATCAGGCGGCGGTCGCAGAACAGTTGCAGGTTCGTTGTCTGTCGAAGCCGGTGGATTTCCCTGCTGTACTCGGGGAAGTGGCCCGTGCGTGCATGCGCTCGGCGCACCGTCACTAGCGACGTTCGGGACGTCGCGCCGGGCCACGATGCTGGACGTCGCGTTGCGTTACGGACGAGCTTGTGGCATCTTCCGTGAACAACTCGATCGAAAAACGGCCTGCGCGGCAGACCTCTCCGCTGCAATGTCCGCAGTGCCAGGCGACCGACGCCAAGGCGGCGACGCTGACCGAACGCTTCGCGTATCTGCGCTGCGGCGCCTGCGGCGAAGTCTGGTGTATTCCTGAACGCCGCGCATTCCCGCGCCTGAAGCCGCTGAACCCTCCGCGCTAAAGCCCCCTTTTCATCACGCAGCACGCCTGGCGGATCAGGACGATCTCACGGGACGCGGATGCGCGCGGATTGCACGGGTCATGTGCATGGCTCGCAACAGGATTCGGACGACCGGTCGGGGGGGCGACCTTGCCGCGCCGCAGGCGCGGGCGCGGCGCGATCCGTGGCGATCCGTCCTATCCGCGTCTCGTGAGTCATGCCGACCGGTCACACGCAACTTGACCCAAAAGCGCAAATACGCCCCGGCACGGCGCAAGGCTGTCAACTCGCCGGATGAAAACTCCTCTCGCTTAGGCACCTACGGTTGGACCGCGATGAAGCGTGCAGCGTCTGCGGCGCCATCTTCAACGCCGCCGAGGATTCCGGCTCGCGCGTCCTGACGATCAAACCGCGGACCAGGACATGTTCTCTGCACTCATCTGCGGTGGCTGCCATCCGAAATGGTCGCACGGCACGACGGTGACGCTCAGGACGACGACCGCTCTCTGAACGCGCACCTGCACCGCACTCTGCACTCTGCACGTGCACCCTTCACAATCTCTTGGATCTCCCCCACCGGATTTCTGTAGTCGAAATCCCGGCCACCATCTTTTTCCCGGAGTCCAAACCAGAGAGCGCCGGTGACGTGCTTTGCAGTGCATCCTCGTTGTTGAGAGTCGAGACGCTCGTTCTTACAAATCTGTACCGGCGACGAACGAGAACGCCGTCGCGGTATGTCCAGGAGGCGGTCATGCTACGCGCGAGTCTCGTGTGTGCGGCGGTGACGGTGTGCGCGGTGTCGATCGTCGGCGCGCAGCAGCCTGCGCGGCCCGACGGATGGGTCGTCATTCCGGTCGATGAGTATCGGGCACTGCGCCTGAAGGCGTTTCCGCCCGATCGGCCACCAGAACCTCCACCAGTCGACGCTACGGTGACGCGCGTCGAGTACGACCTTCGGGTCAACGGCGATTCCGCGGTCGGCGAGGCTCGCCTGATCGTCGACGTTCTGAAGGACGGCTGGGTCGCGGTGGAGATTCCCGCAGGCCTGCTCGTGCGCGGTGCACGACTCGACGGCCGCGCGATTCCACTGATCGAAGCACCGTCGCCGCACGTGCTGCTGTCGAAGGCGGTCGCACGGTACTCTCGCTGGACGCCGTCATCCCTCTCCGAACCATTGCTGGTTCCGAATCGCTGACGCTCCCGCCATCGTCGGGCGCCGTCTCGCGGCTTGCCCTCGTCGTGCCGCGTGCCGGCATCGACGTGGCGGTCAATGGAGGGGTTCTCGCCGAGCGCGCGGAGACCCTGAGGGGGCTGGGTGGCGTTCGCCCGCGCGGGTCAGCCGATGATACTCACCTGGAAACAGCGCGCCGAGGATGCGCGCGCATCGCAACCGCTGAAGTGGCGTGGCAGCGTGACGCAGATCGTCGGGCTCGGAGAAGAAGCGAGTCCGGTCACGGCAACGGTCCGCGTCGACGTGACCGAGGGTCTCGCGTCGACAGTGGACGTCGCGATTGCCGATGGTCTCGTCGTCAACCAGGTGTCGGGGCCGCTGGTTGCCGACTGGGATTTCCGCCCGGGCACACTCAGAGTCAACTTTCTCGAGCCGGTCGGTGTCCAGACGTCATTCTCGATCTCCGGCGAAGCGCGCGTGCCTCGCGACGGGTCGGTGTCCGTTCCGCTCATCCGGCTGCCGGCGGCCGAGCGCGAAACCGGGGGTGTCGCGGTTGAAGTCCTGGGCGCAGGGGAAATCAGCGGTCGCGAACCACGCGGGCTCGACGCCGCCGATCCTTCGGACCTCGGCGAGATGCTCACAGGCCGTGAGTCACCGTCGATGATGGCATTTCGATTCCGGCCGCAGGAGGGCCGCGCCGCGCGAAGCCTCGCGGTGATGGTCGCCCGGTACACACCACAGGCCGTTCTCATCGCCAACGTCGAGGAGGCGCGTTATGACGCGCTCATGACCGAAGAAGGCAAGGCGCTGGTCCGCGCCCGATATGCGGTGCGGAACAACCAGCGTGCCTTTCTCGCGGTCACGCTGCCGGCGGGCGCGACGCTGTGGAGCGCATCGGTCGCCGGACGGCCGCTCCGGCCCGGCGTCTCCACGTCCGGTCGCTGCTCCTCGGTCTTGAAAAAGGGCGCACCGGAGAAGAAGCCCCTACGTTCGCAGTCGAAATGACGTATGTCGAACGCGGCGCGGCGTGGGGCGACAAAGGGCGCACGGCGCTCGTGCTTCCCGCCATCGATCTGCCCATCTCGCGGACGGCCGTCACTCTCCATTACTCGCCCCGGTTCGAAGTGACGCCGGAGCCCGGTGCGTTTCGAGTCGAGACGGACGCCGGACCGTTCAGCCCGGCACTGAGAGGCGCGTTCGTGGGTATCCAATCGCCGGTGCCTCCGCCGTCGCCACCGGCCGCCGCCGAGATGGACGCGCTCGTCTCGCAGTTCAGCAAGGACAGCGGCGGAAAAACGGTCGCCGGTCCGTTGCCCGTCGGCGTTCCGTTTCCGGAGTTCGGTCCGACGGTGTTCCTGATGTCGGAGTTGACGGCGGAGTCGCAGGCGCCATCACTCCAGTTCACGTACAAGCGCGAAAGCCGCTGGTGAGGTGCTCCATGCGTATACAACACTCCGTCGCTACGCTCATCGTCGTGTTGCTGCCGGGCCTCGCCGCGGTCGCGCAGGCACGTCCGCGGCTTCCCCAAGGGCCTCCAGGAACCGTGACGCTGCCGGTCGCGGATTACGACCGGCTCGTCCGGATCCGCCGCCGGTCGATGCTGTGGTCGGCCGCGCCGATCTGCGCGCGCGCGTCATGTCGAACGTCGTGCGCGGCACGCTGCAGCTCGAGGGCGAGGTGTTCCAGCGTGGCGCGGTGAAGATCCCTCTGATCAAAGGCGCGACCCTGCTCGATGCGCGCGCCGACGGGCGTCCGCTGCCACTCTTGCACGAAGGGGGCGGGCACGCAGCGGTGCTGCGAGGTCCTTCCGTGTTTTCAGTGACGCTCGAATGGGCTGCGCCGCTCACACCTGCGCCAGGACGTGCGTCGTTCGTGCTCCCCTCGCCGGCCGGCGCGACGATCTCCGGCTCGATCGACCTTCCAGGCGACCCTGCGGACGTCCGTGTCGAACCAGGACTCATCACGCGCCGCCAGACAGCCGCAGGCAGGACGACTGTTGACGTGACGCTCCAGCCTGGACGTCCGGCGCACGTGTCCTGGTCGGTTCGTGAATCGACGACCGAAACAGCGCCGGTCGAGTCGCGAACCCTCGC
>JAIVJE010000200.1 GCA_020200195.1 Acidobacteriota bacterium
CTAGAGGACGCTGTCGACGAAACGATCGCTGCGGCGAGACGCTTTCAAGATCGCGAAGAAGGGTGTCGCAGCGCCCTTCGAGGTTCTACCGATTGTCGGCCAATCGTCAGCGGACCATCCCAAGTTTGGAGGGTGGGACGGGATTTGAATCCCAGACCTTCGGATTTACGAGCAAATGAACCGCGGTGGGGAAGCCGAAGCAATCGCGTTGACGTCTGCCCAGCAAGCTATGGCAGCGAAAAGCTAGAGCAAGAGCGCTGCGATTCGCCTGGCAGGCGGTGTGCGCGTCCAGACGGGTGAAACCCTGGTGAACCCTCGAGAATCAGGCGATTCCCTGATGACCCAATTGCGGACATCGTCCAGTGCGGCGAGCCAGCCCAGTAAGTCATATAAAATCGGTAACTTACATAAATGAGCCTTGTCCGGTTGTCTAAGTCATGGATTCGCAATGCGTTGCGGGCGTAGGGGGCGGACTGGACAATGTCCGCAACTGGTCGGCGGCGCCATAGTGGAAGCGCGACAACCCTGACCGCGTGCGCTAATTTAAGGTTAACTGATTTAGCAGGAGCTGTAATTGTGGCCGTTGCGCGTCGACGCTGGCGCCGCGCCCGGGATGCGCGGTGAGCGCGGCGTGTTTGAAGGGTAGTGTCCCGTCAAGTGGTGGAAATTGCGCACGTCTTTCGTGAGTCCGACCGTGGCATGGACGCTGCCGCAGCCGTGGACGGAAGATCGCCGTCCACCGCTGCTTGGAAACCACACCCCGGTTCCCACAAGCGCCCACACCACTCTTCGCTTTTACGCAATCGCCGCTAAGATTTCTTGCGCCGTCGTTGAGAGCGTCGGCGTGGTGAGCTGCGTCATCGACTCGGCACTGAAATACCGGCGTTCGGCCACCGTCCACTCGTCGTCTTGCTCGAGCAGCACCGCGCCCACCAAACGGATGACGGCGGCCGGGTTGGGAAAGATCCCGACCACATTCGAGCGTCGCTTGATCTCCTTGTTCAAGCGTTCGAGTGGATTCGTGCTGTGCAGCTGCCGTTGATGCTCGAGCGGCAGGTGCCGATAGGCCAGGATGTCCTCGGCGGCCTCCTCCAGCAACGCCGCGGCGCGCGGAAAGCGAGGGCGTAGGCCGTCGGCGATCTTGCGCAGCTGCGTCAGCGCGGACGCGTGGTCCGGCTGCGCGAAGATCGTGCGGACGATCGCGGCGATCGCCTCGCGGGCCCCGTGCGGACGATCTCATCGTCGTGGACGAATGCCACCGTGGCTACCTGCTCGACCGAGAGCTGTCAGAGACCGAGCTGACGTTTCGAAACGAAGAGGACTACATTTCGAAGTACCGCCGAGTGCTCGAGTACTTCGACGCCGTGAAAATCGGTCTGACCGCCACCCCTGCGCTCCACACCGTAAACATCTTCGGCGACCCTGTATTCAAGTACTCGTATCGAGAAGCGGTCGTAGACGGCTTTCTCGTGGACCACGAGCCGCCCGTTCGGATCACGACCGCACTCAGCCAGGCCGGGATCAAGTTCAAGAAGGGCGAGGAGGTAGAGCTGCTCGATCCACGAACAGGCAGCGTTGACCTCGCTCATGCCCCGGACGAGATTCGCTTCGAAGTCGACGAGTTCAACAAGGCCGTCGTGACGGTTCCGTTCAATCGGGTGGTCGCCGATGAGCTCGCGCGCCACATCGACCCCAGCCTTCCAGGGAAGACGCTGATTTTCGGCTTGTTTGTTACTTTTTCAGCAGCCTGTTAGGGATAGTCAGAGAGCCAGAATCGTCGGAGCACGCCGTTTTCGAGCAACCACGAACTTCGCTGACGCAACGAACGTGTTATCGCCAGGTCCGACGCCGACAAAGCGTTGACGATCCCGGGGGGATGGGAATGGCCGATCAGGGTCTTGATCGGAAAATTGGTGAAGTCGATCCCATGCTCACCCCCGTTACGATGGCTCTCGATCGCGGCGTTGTGCTCGACATTCAGATCGGTGTTCGACACCGAGCGAGGGATGCAGGCGCTCGAGCAAGTTGACGATCCGTGCCGACGCGACGACCCGTGTCCCCGGGTCGGGCGCGCTGGAGCGATTCCCCGAGACGCGCCGCGCGAGACTCCGCGGCTTGCGCCCGCGCTTCGTCGCATGCCGCTCCGTCGGTTACGGCTGCGTGTTTCCGGTGGCATGCTGTCCGGCAGTCGGCTGTCCCCACAATAGTGCGCTGCACATGACAGCCCTTTGACGGCATCCAAACTTTAGACGCTACGGCAGGAGGAACTCGGCAACGACCGGCGCGTGGTCCGATTCGGGAAACATGGTGTCGCGGGCGAACGCCACAGACTCGTCATGCAAAATTTCATTGTGCGCGGCGGAGTTTTGCCAGAACGCTAACAACGGCCGCGAGGCGAGAATGTGATCGAGCATCTTTGGACGCCCCTGGTGATACAGACTAAACCGTGAAGGTTCTGGGATGTTGCGTTCACAGGGAATCATCAGTCGTGCGGCAAGTAGTGAGTTCCCCGTATTCTCGACGTCGCCTCGGATCGCCTCGATAGGCACCTCATCAATGTCCGCGTTGAAGTCGCCACAGGCAATGATCCCCGCGTTCGGGTCCTGATCGAAAAGGCCATCGATCAACATCCGTGTTTCGAGTGCTTGTCCTACACGCTTCATTGCCGAAATGAACGACCCCTCGGCCCAGCCTGACGCGGAGTTCCACAGAAATTGCGACGGGTGCTGTCCTGGATGTCGGTCGGGATCTTCGACTTCAAATGCAGGTTGAGAACGTGTAGGGCGGAGCCATCCGGCAGCGTCAAGACGGCAAGGAGAATGGGGCGCTCCCACGTAATGTCGATCGCGCTCGTGTCAGGCGGAATAGCGGTGACGCGGCGATATGCGGGTTGTGGCGTGATCTCGTGCCTGATTTGGCGGTGGGACGCAATCGGAAAGCGGCTCAGGACAACGAGGTTTCGTACATCGAACGGCATCGATCCATCAGCCAGCGTAGTCGACACGCGCTGAAAACTCGCGTACGCCGTATCGGTGACCAACTGGTCGAGCGCGGCGAACGTCCGACCACCGTTGACCGTTTGTGCGT
>JAIVJE010000201.1 GCA_020200195.1 Acidobacteriota bacterium
GCCGACGACTCTGAAGCGGCGGCGCGTGCGGATGGCGGGCACGCGGCCATCATATAATCGGCGGCGATGTTCCCGGCGTCATTCCAGACCCCTGCGGCGATCGTGCTGCTGCTGGGTGGACTGCTCTCATGCTTTGCCGGTTATCGCGTCTTCCGAGTGGTGTTGGGGATTTACGGATTCATTCTCGGTGCGCTGCTCGCCAGTTCCATCATGGGCACCGATCAAACGGGATGGATGCTGGTCGCGGCGCTCGTCGGCGGGTCGATCGGCGCGCTGATCCTCATCGGCGCGTACTTCGCGGGCGTCGCTCTCATCGGCGCGGGGATCGGCGCCGCCGCCGCCCACATGCTCTGGGCGGCGTTCGGCGACCAGCCACATATCTTCATGGTCATCGTCTTTGCCGTCGCAGGCGCGCTCGGCGCGTTGGCTCTCCAGCGTTACGTGATAATCGTCGCCACGGCGTTTGGAGGCGCGCAGACCGCGCTCGTGGGCGGGGCGGCGCTCATGGGCAACCGCGACGCCGCCGAAGCGGCCTCCCGCGCCGTCTATCGCGTGTATCCGCTCGACCCGGTGCCCGGAACGCTGTGGGACGTGGGGGCATGGCTGGCACTCGGACTCATCGGCCTCGCCGTGCAGTTGGCGGTAACGGCTAGGGGAACGAAAACCAAGTAGTTCTTGGTTCTTAGTCCTTGGTCCTTGGGCGGGCTGTAGTAGCATCACCGTTTGCATTTGCGGTAACACCGTGCGAGACCCTTGAAAGGGGGCGTTCATGAAGAGACTCCTGGCCGTTGCTTCGGTCACGCTGGCGATGTGCATGGTGGTGTTCGCACAGGGCGTCGACCAGACGCTGATGGATTTGGAACGGCAATGGGTGAAGGCCGCACTGGCCAGTAACGGTGAGGCCCTCGCGCCGCTGCTCGCCGCTGGTTTTGTCTCGGTTCAGTCCGATGGGACGATGCAGACCAAGGCCCAGTACGTGGAAATGACCAACAAGGGCAAGTGGCAGGTCAGTGACGTGAGCGACATGAAGGTCCAGGTTCACGGAGACTCCGCCGTCGTGACCGGCGTGTGGACGGGAAAGGGAACCGACGCAACCGGAAAAGCCGTGGATGCGAAGGAGCGGTTTGCGGACACGTGGGTGAAGATGCCCGATGGCAAATGGCAGTGCGTCGTAAGCGCAAGCGCCCCGATGAAGTAGGAGATAAAGATGCCTTCGTTTTCGCGTTCGGCGACGGTGGATTGGGCGGGGTCGGTGACGGAAGGAAAGGGACAGGTCAAGGCGGCCACCGGCGCGTTCACGCTGCCGGTGACCTTCCCCGCGCGCATCGGTGAGCCGGCAGGGCTTACCAGCCCGGAAGAATTGGTAGCGGCGTCCCACGCCGCGTGCTATGCGATGGCGCTCAACGGCACGCTCGGCCGGCATAATGCGTCCGCCGCGCGGACGCAGGTGACGGCCACCGTCACCGCGGACAAGAGCGAGTCCGGGATCGAGCTGACTACATCACACCTGAAGGTCGTCGCCGAAGGCCTGCAAGGCCTGGACAAAAACAAGTTCTCCGAGGTCGCGCGAGAGGCGGAGGGGCGCTGTCCAATCTCGAACGCACTCCGGGGGACGATGAAAATTGAAGTAGAAGCGGAGGTTCGAACTTAACGAACCGAAACCTGGCTGAGAGCAGTCTCGATTCTGTCCGATAAACCCGCGCCGACCGCTTCGAGCAGCGCGCAGTCGTGTTCATCGAACGCGTCGGCGAATGACTGCCACAGCATGTCGGTGATCTGCTCGAGGCTCTGTGCCCGTGCGAGCTTGCCGCCAATGGTGAACGCGCGCGACAGGTGGTCGGTCCGGCGCTCGCCCCGATCGTCCTGCCGCACCTGCGCGGCATTCTGCTTCGAGGCGGCGACCGGTGAGAGCGGAGGCGCCGGCATGGGCTCCTCGTCATTGGCGACGAGCTCGAGAAACGCATCGATCACGAGCGGGTCATACATGGTCCCGCGGCGCTCGAGCGCCTTCAACTGCAAGTCGTCTCGTACGCCGATGGCCGCCGCCAGCCGCAAAGCGTCCTGCTGAACACGGCGGATATGTGCGTGCGTCACGCAATCCTTCGCATCGATCGCGTGCGCCAGCGATTCGATCGTGGATATCTGAAGGCGGCTGACTTGCGCCAGGTGCTGAAGCTGGTCGGCGAACCGTCCGGTCGCGTGCTTGTATGCGAAGTGGAGGATCAGCGCCACCAGCAGCGGCAGCGCCAGCATCGGCAGCACGAGTCCTTCAGCTCTCAGGGCAAACACGACCAGCGCGGCGCCGAGTGCACCGCCCGCATAACTGACCCACAGCTCGCTGAAATGCTTGCGCCAGACCGCTGCGAGCGGCTCCCGTTCATGCAGTGCCACCGCAATCGCAATGGCGCCGGTGTTCAGGACGAAGTAGCTGCACGCAAGCACGAGCAGCCATCCGCCGATCTGATCGGGCCGGTAGGCGCGGTGCAGAAGCGGATCCATCCCGGACGCGAAAGAATGCCTGGCCGGCGATCCACATCGCCAGTGCCGGCGCGGTTGCGTTGAAGAGCACCCGGCTCGCCGGCAGGGGACGGCGCCGCGTCAGGCGCGCGGAGATGGTCAGCCCATCCAGTGCCACGACGATCGCGCCAGCGGCGGGACCGAGGAGCACGGTCGTGGTGAGCGTGAAGACGTCGGAAATGGAGAAGTTGACCTGCGTACCCGTGACCCTCATCGTTGCGCCAGAAACGCGCGGCCGCGGCCCACACCGCATCACTGTGCGGCCAACCACTCCGAGGACGGAGACGAGCGTTGCCGCGAGTCCGCCCAGTACGCGGAACGTCGCGAAATCCAGCTGGAAGTCGGAATCACCGGAGGCCACAATCCAGGCGTCGGTCACCGAGGAGAGGTTGAACAGGACCGTGATACCGAAGGCGGCGTAGCGAACGCCGAGGACGGTCACCATTGCCGCGAGCGCATGGGCCATTGACCGTTTTCCGCACCGTCCAGTATCATGGTGGTCTTCCCTTGTCGCGCCCGTCTGTTCCTCAGTAGCTCAATGGTAGAGCATCCGGCTGTTAACCGGAGGGTTCCTGGTTCGAGTCCAGGCTGAGGAGCCAATCTCCAGATCCCGACGCAATTCCCGTCGCGCCAAGCGGTTGCAGGTTCTAAGGTTCTCTGTCGGTTTTCGCATGGAACCACAGACCGTGTTCACGTCATCGCGAAGATTCCTCCTTCTCGCGTGCCATCCATTCACCGATGTAGGCGGGACACTGCGAGAGGGGGATACCCAGCCGCTCGCACTCCAGCAGGAATCGCACCGCAGATCGCGAGACGGCTCCCGGTTCGCGCTCAAGCCGCTTTGGAGACGCAGCAGGCTTTCGCGTACACATTCCCTCGACACGTTCGGTCACGCGCCTTGAGGTCGTCCGGCGCGCGGCTCGCCGAATTCACCCACTCCCTTTACTTGTTTGACGGTGGCTACCAGGTCGGCCACCCCCTTAGCCTTGTCGGGCGGCAGATCATGTACTTGTACGCGGCCCGTGGCGATCTCCTGCCTGTGGTCGTGCCAGTTCTGATTCCAGTTCGCGAGCGACACTGCACCAGTCCGAGTGATGGCTTTCGCCACGATGTACTCGACCTGCTCCAGACGGGCAGCCGGTTCTCTGGACTGATAACAGAGACACTCAATCACAGGGTCCGGAGAAAGAACCTTGCAGTAGTGATGGTACGGTCCCATCACTTTGCCGGCCACCACGTGGGGGGCCGTAACGTGAATGGTGTGCCCGTCGGCCGGCGAGGCCACTTTCCCGTCCTGGCCGGTCACGGGAGCGGCGACGTAGACGAGTACGCCGATAAGGCCGAAAAGTCCAAGTACGCGATACATAGCTGCCTCCTGTGATTGCATCACGGATAACGTTGCGGCGCAGGACCATCCGGCACGAACCGGCTCAGACGCGCGCGGTGTCGGGCGACTAACGCATCGACCGCGTCGATCAGAGGAGATAGCCCGATTCCATCAAGCGTGCGGCCGACCGGCTGTGTGGGGCGCATCTCGGTGAGGAGCACAATGCCCGCGCCCTTCTTGCCGGCGATGGGCATCCCATCGCGGCGGACGACCCACCAGGATTCCGCGCGCGTGTTCTCGGGCACCGCATCGAGCAGACGACCGGCTTCTTCATCCGCGAGTGGAAGGAAAGCGAGTTGCTGGCCTCGATCGAGCGCAGCGACGATCCTCGCCGCCCACCGGCAGAATCGACAAGCGCCCGAATACAGGAGCACCGGCCGGGCGAGATGAGGCACCGCCGCGTCGGTTGCACCGAGCCGCTCGGGCCCACCGATCATCATCGTTCCTTCCATTCGTTGCATTGGTGCGATTCTTTGAGATGCCACCGCGCCGAGCAATGTGCGAGCGATGAGGATTCGATGAATTTCTCGTGAGGGTCCCTATAATGACGGTGTGTCTCGGGTTCGGTTCGGTGTCTTCGAGCTCGATCTCGCCAGTGGTGAGCTGCGGAAAGGGAACGCGCCTATTCGGCTTCAGCCGCAACCGCTGAAAGTGCTCATGCTGCTCGCCAGGCGCGCCGGCCAGCTCGTGTCTCGCGATGAGATCCAGAAACAGGTGTGGGCCGACGAGACGTTCGTGGACTTCGACCAGGGCCTGAATTACTGCATCCGGCAGATCCGGGCGGCACTTTGCGACGAGGCCGAGACGCCCCGATTCATCGAAACCGTCCCACGGCGCGGATACCGTTTCGTAGCGGACGTCGTGCCGGTATCCGCGCCGGTGGAGCGGCGCGTCATGCTCGTCGTGCTGCCGTTCCGGAACCTAAGCAGCGATCCGGAACAGGAATACTTCAGCGACGGGCTCACCGAAGAAATGATCGCGCAGCTAGGCCGATTGAACCCGTATCGCCTCGGCTTGATCGCGCGTACGTCCGCGATGCGCTATAAGCGGACGGACAAGAGCATCGAAGCGATTGGGCAGGAGCTGGGCGTGTCCCATGTCCTCGAGGGCAGCGTAAGGCGCGCCGCGGACCGCGTCCGAGTGACTGCACAGCTGATTCAGGTCAGGGACCAGACACAGACCTGGGCGAACAGCTTCGAGCGCGCCGTCGGCGACATCTTGGCACTGCAAAGCGATATTGCCCACGCGATCGCCACGGAAATCGGCGTGCAGTTTACGCCACACGAGCGGGTGCGGCTCGCCAGCCCGCGCCCGGTGGATCCCAGCGCCTATGAGGCGTACCTGAAGGGGCGGTACTTCTGGAAGAGGAGATCGCGGGAGGCGTTGCAGAAGAGCGTGCGGTACTTCAATCAGGCGATCGAGATCGATCCAGAGTACGCGCCCGCATACGCCGGCCTTGCGGACGTTCATCTCACGCAGTTGGATTACAACTACCTGTCACCGCGGGAAGCATTCGCACTGGCCGATCGCGTCTTGCTCGACGCACTTCGGCTCGATAACACGCTCGCGGAGCCACATACCTCGCTCGGACACCTGCGGCTACATCAGTTCAACTGGGTGTCCGCCAAGCAGCAGTTCACGCGAGCCATCGAGCTGAACCCCGGTTACGACACGGCCCACTACTACTATGGCAATCTGCTGGCGGCATTTGGACGGTTTGACGAGGCGGTTGCTGAGGCGAATCAGGCCCTCGAGCTGGACCCCATCTCACCAAATGCGCGGCAAAACCGGCTCTTCATCCTATATCTGGCACGTCGGTACGAGCAGGCCGTCGAGCAGGTGAAGGACACGATCGAGCTTGATCCGACATATACGGAGCTCTACTACTACCTCGGGCACTTTTACGAGCGGCAGGGAGAGTACAGCCAGGCAATCGACGCATTTTGCAAAGTTAGCCCGAAAGCGCATCGCCAAGGTGGGACGGTGCTGGCGGCGATCGGGTACGCGCACGCGAAGGCTGGCCATCGTCAGGAGGCGATCGATGTGCTGAGACAGCTCGAGGAGCTGTCGGCGTGTGAATACGTGTCGTCCTACGACCTCGCGCTACTACATCTGGCCTTGGGTGACAACGACAAGGCGTTCGTGCAGCTGTCGAAGGCGTACGACGACCATTCCTCGTACCTGCCGTTTCTCAATGTTGACGCAAGACTCGACGAGGTACGGACCGATCCTCGCTTTCAGGCAATCGTGCAACGCATGAACTTTCCCACAACAATCTGAAAGCGACCCGGGCGCTGCGGCTTTGTCTGCTTCGATTGATCGTGGGATTTGGCCACGCTCAAGCGTTTGTCTGTCGAGGCCCGGCTTCGCTCGCTTCCCGAGTTACAGCGGACAGCCTCAGCCCGGTGAGCCACAAACGAATCGAACCGACTCGCT
>JAIVJE010000495.1 GCA_020200195.1 Acidobacteriota bacterium
TCACCGGGACGATCCAGAATGTGCGCCTGGTGGTGGAGACGCGGACCCGGCGCCTCTACGAAGTGACCGGCGCCACAGGCCAGACGCTGGCGATTCCCGGCGGTGGCTTCTTCCGCGCGAACGAGATCGACGACCCGTTCTTCTTCGATTTCATCGCGTTCAGATCCGGGCTCAGCCGGTTGTGCGGCGGGCCGGGCGGCACGACGGGCGTGAATTTCTTCCGCGGCCTGAACGTAACCGCGATCGCGATCGAAATCCCGCGCGCCACCTTCGGAACGAACAACATCGGTGTCTGGACCCGCACGTTGGTCGACGGAAAGCAGATCGATCGCAATGGGCGGCCGGTCATCAATACCGTGTTCATTCCGGGACCGCTGAAGGACGCGTTCAATGCCGCGCATCCCAGCGAGGACCAGATGCTGTTCCGCGCGCCGTTCCTGACGTCGGCGCTGGCGCTCGGAAACACCGCGGCTCAGGCGAACGCCCTCGCGGACTTTCTCCTGCCGGATATCCTGACGGTGGACACGTCCAGACCCGCGTTGTATCCGAATGGCCGCGGGCTGGCCGACGACGTCATCGATATCTCGCTCAATCTGGTGTCCAACGGGGCGATCACTACGGACTGCACCGCGACCGACTCGAATTTCACGACGACGTTCCCGTACTGGGCGCCGCCGAACCCCTAGCGCTCATCGGCCGAGTGAACCATCGCGCAAACTCGAGAAGCGCCGGCTGGGTCCGGCGCCCTCTGTCAATCACTATGCGACGGACTCGTGTCCAACCCGTTCTGCTTGGCGTCATCTCTATCGCGGCGTTGCTGTCAGGACCGCAGCCAGACGCGCGGGCACCGGCCGTCGTCACGATTCAGGCGCCCGGGAAGTCGCACACCGAGTCCGCGGATCCACACACCGCGACCGACAAAGCCATCCGTCAATTCGAAAGGCGCGTCAAGGAAGATCCGCGCGACTTCATCAGCTTCACGGTGCTCGGCGAACTCCACATTCGCAAAGGACGGCAGAGCGGTGATCTGGCAAGCTATCGGCGCGCCGAAACGGCGCTGAGCCGCGCGCTGGAGCTGAACCCCGGACACCTCGCGGCCAAAGGGCTGCTGGCCTCCGCATACGCCTCGCAGCACAAATTTGCGGAAGCGATCGATCTCGCCGGCAAACTGTACGCCCAGTCGAACGCGAACATCGACGCGCTGGCGGTGCTCGCGGACTCATATCTCGAAATCGGCAACTACAAGGACGGTGAGAAAGCGGTCCGGCAGCTCGCCGCCAAGGCCGCGAGGTCGCCGGCGGTGATGGCGCGGCTCGCGCACGTCGCAGAGCTCAAGGGCCGCGACGCCGAAGCGGTCGATCTCCTGCGCAAAGCAGGCGTTGCGATGCGGCAGCTCGCGGAGGCCGAACCGGACATCGCCTGGTACGAAACCCGCCTCGCGAACCTCTATTACCATCGCGGCTGCCTCGACGAAGCGGCCGCGCACTTCGAAACGGCGCTGAAGCTCTTCGACGGCTATTACATAGGGCTCGTCGGCCTCGCCGAAGTCCGCGCCGGCCAGGGCCGGTTGAAGGAAGCCGAAACACTGTACGCTCGCGCCGCGGCCACTGCGCCGCAGCCCGGGACGCTGTTCGATCTCGGCGCGCTCTACCAAAAGCTCGGGCGGACAGCGGAGGCTCACAACCAGTACACGCGCGCGGAAGCAATGGCGCGGCGGCCGGACATCCATCAGGCCGCGTATTATCGCGACCTCGCGCTCTTCTACGCGGATCAGCCCGGAAAAACGAAAGAGGCGCTCGAGGTTGCGAACAGGGATCTAGCCATCCGAAAGGATGTCGAGGGCTACGACACGCTCGCCTGGGCGCTTTATAGGAACGACCGCCTGCAAGACGCCGCCGCCGCGAGCGCGGAGGCGATGAAGCTCGGAACGAAAGATCCCGAGATTTACTATCACGCCGGCATGATCTTCGCCCGCCTGGGAAACCGCGATAAAGCGCGCGCCTACCTCGAAGAGGCGCTGCGCCTCGGCCGGCACATGCTCCCGGACGACGCCGCCAGCACTTTGACGAAGCTTGGCAGTTCGCCGCAAGCGGCCGCGAGCTGCAGCCTCGGAACGCAGACCGGTAAACAGCCCTGACGCCTCGCGAGCGCCGCCGTCACCGTCGGTTCGACGCCACAGGCAACCGCACGAGGTTGGCGTCCGCTTGCGGGATGCAGATGCACGAGAGCTCGCCGTGCGCGCCGTCGGTATGCGCACCGAGCAAGCCGAACGCCTGGCAGATATTGCTACGTCCCGTGGATTGCAGGGACTGGGATTGGTGATGGCTGATTGCCACAATCCCACAGTCACCGATCCCGATCACCGATTGCAACATCGGCAATCAGCGATCACCAATCAGCAATCCGCGTCACCCATCTCTGCGACTACGCGCAGCCAGACGTCGTGCCGCAGTTCGCGCACTTGTAGCAGGAACCGCTGCGCACCATGATCGAGCCGCACGTGGAGCACGGCGGCGCGTCCTCCTGGTTCTGGATCGCGGCGAACCCGGGCTTCGATTTGACGGCAGCGGTCGGCGCCGCGCCGGCGGCGGCGGCCACATCGAGCGGCAGCTGTTCCGGCGAGGTGACGTAGTCCTCCCGGTTGTTCACCCCCGCACGGAACTGCGCGTCGTTCGACAGGAACTTCGACGCCATCCATCGGAAGATGTAGTCCACGATCGACTTCGCGAAGCGGACGTCCGGATTCTTCGTCATGCCGCTCGGCTCGAAGCGGACGTGGCTGAACTTGTCCACCAGGTCCTGCAGCGGCACGCCGTACTGCAAGGCATACGAGATCGCCTGCGCGAACGCGTCGGCGAACCCGGAGATGGTCGACCCTTCCTTGGCCATGACGAGGAAGATCTCGCCAGGCTGGCCGTCCTCGAACAATCCGACGGTCACGTAGCCCTCGTGCCCCGCGATGTCGAACTTGTGCGTGATGGCCGCTCGCTCGTCGGGCAGTTTGCGCCGGGCGGGACCGGCGGCAGCGGCAGTAGCGATCTTTTCCTTGTCCTTCGAGGTGTTG
>JAIVJE010000496.1:0-3056 GCA_020200195.1 Acidobacteriota bacterium
AGCGTGCTCTTGCCATGATCGATGTGTCCCGCCGTACCGACCACGATCGACCGCATGCTGGATGCTACCGGGCGCGCTTCGCCGCGCGTTCGTTTCTGCCTGGCCGCTGCGTACGACGTCCGGCGTGCTTCAAATGCTGCTGGCTCTTGGGATCCGCCTTGCTGCGCCGCGGCCCGCGATTTCGCTCGGTTTCGCGTACCGCTTCGAGGATCTCGACGAGCCCGAGGTCGATCTGCCGGCGCTCCGCGTCCACTTTCACCACCTGCACGTTGACCCGGTCTCCCAGCCGGTATGCCTTGCCGGTGTTTTCCCCGCGTAGTACGTGCGCGCGTTCCACGAAGCGATAGTAGTCATCCGCCATCGTGGACACGTGCACGAGGCCTTCCACGAAGTGCTCGATCAGTTCGATGAACAGCCCGAACGCGGTCACGCCGGTGACGTAGCCCTCGAATTCATCGCCGACTTTGTCCGCCATGAACCGGACCTTTTTCCACTGCACCAGCTCGCGTTCCGCATCATCGGCGCGGCGCTCGCGCTCGGACGTATGGCGCGCGATCTCGGGCAAGTCGTCGGTCAGCTCTTCCCGGCGCGCCTCATCGAGTTCTCCGTGTCGCGACTGGCGCAGCGTGCGATGGACGACCAGGTCGGGATAGCGGCGAATCGGGGAGGTGAAATGCGTGTAGCTTTTTGCCGCGAGGCCGAAGTGCCCGAGGTTCGACGGATCGTACCGCGCCTTCTGCATCGTCCGCAGCATGAGGAATGCAATTGGCTTCTCTTCGGGAGTGCCCCGCATCTTCTCGACCAGCCGCTGAAAGTGACGCGGCTTGACCATCTCGGGAGCGACACCCACGCTGTAGCCCAGAGTCGTCACGAACTCCTCGAACTGGGCGACTTTCAGCGGGTCCGGATCCTCGTGGATGCGGAACAGGCTGGGCACCTGGTTGTCCTCCAGGTGCTGCGCGACCGTTTCGTTGGCCACCAGCATGAACTCCTCGATCAACCGGTGCGCGACGTTCCGCTCGAGGGCGATGATGGCCTCGACGTCCCCCTGGTCGTCGAGCACGATCTCCGGTTCTTTCAGGTCGAAATCGATCGAGCCGCGGCGATGACGGCGGCGGTTCAGGATCTCGAACAGCTCGCGCATCTGCTCGAATTGCGGTACGAGCTCGCGGTAGCGCGCGATGACGTCTGGGTCGTGGTCCGTCAGGATGGCGTTCACCTCCGTATAGGTCATGCGGGCATCGCTGTGGATGACGCCGTCGTGCAGCTCATAGCGGACGACGGTCCCGCGCTTGTCAATCTCCATCAGGCATGTCTGGACGAGCCTATCTACCTGTGGATTCAAGCTGCACAACCCTGTCGACAGCTCCGGCGGAAACATGTGGACCGCACGGTCGGGGAAGTACACCGACGTGGCGCGTTCGTACGCCTCCTCGTCGAGCGCGCTCCCTTCAGGAACGTAATACGCCACGTCCGCGATGTGCACGCCCAGCCAATAGTGGCCGTTGTCCAGCCGCTCGAGGGTGATGGCGTCGTCGAAATCGCGCGCGTGCTCACCGTCGATCGTCAGGGTCAGCCGGCCGCGAAAGTCCGTGCGGCCGCGCAGATCGCGCTCGCTGACCGCGCTGCCGAGACGACGCGCTTCTTCAATCGAGCCTTCGCTGTGGACGTCGCGTATGTCGTGTTTGCGGATGATGATTTCGGTGTCGACGCCGGGCTGACTGATGTCACCGAGGACTTCCTTCACGCGTCCTCGAGGCCCGCGCGCGGCGGTGGGCCAGTGTGTAATCTCGACGACCACCATATCGCCAGGAGCCGCATCGAGGTGATCGCCGGACGCAATGGTCACGTCCATGATCAACCGGCGGTCGAACGGAACGACGAACCCGTAGCCGGACTCGTCGACGTCATAGCGGCCGACTACCGTGGCGGCGCCACGCTCGAGAATCCGCAGGATCCGGCCTTCGGCGCCCTTGTCGGTGACGCGTTCGAGGCGTGCCACCACGCGATCCCCGTGCATGGCCTGGTTGAGATTGCTCCCCGCAATGTAAATGTCACCTGCGACCTCTTCGAGAGGCCGATCCGGGACGACAAAGCCGAAACCGCGGGGATGCGTCGTAATGCGGCCGACGATGAGGTTCATCCGATCGGGCAGCCCGAACCGGTTTCCGCGAGTCTCGATCAGTTCGCCGCGGCCGACCAGGTCCTTCAGGAGGCGTTTGACCGTCGCCCGCTGTTCTCTGGGTATTTTGAGCCGCTGCACGAGCTCTTTAGGCGTGGCCGGATGGTCGACCTTGTCCCGGATAAGCTTCAACAGCTGCTCATGGTTCAGCATTGATTCGAGTCTATACGTTTTTTCCAACCGCCCGGGGCGCCGGGCAGTCTACTGCTTGTGTGACGGCGACCCAGCCGCAGGCAGCGTCCGACATCGATCTCGTGCGCCTGGCCCAGGCTGGTGACGCTGACGCGTTCGGCGAGCTCGTCGAGCGCAATCGGCGCGTGGTCTTCCGCGCCGCGCTGGCGGCCGTGGGGACGCCGGCGGAGGCCGACGATGTTGCACAGGAAGCATTCGTGGCGGCGTATCAGAAACTTCACAGTTTCCGCGGCGACGCGGCGTTCCGCACCTGGCTGCTCGCGATTACCTGGCGTAAAGCGATCGATCGCAGAAAGAGCGTCACCCGATGGCTGAAGCGGACCGTGACGTCGTTCGATGCGCAAGGCGAAGAAATAGGCGATCCGATCGATCGTCTGACGTCCCGGGACCCGTCGCAGGAACAGACCTTGAGCGCCGCAGAACTCGAGCGGCATGTGCGGCGGCTGATTGGTACGCTGCCGCGCAAGCTCCGGGATGCGCTTCTGCTCGCTGGCTCCGGCGATCACTCTTACGAACAGATGAGCGCGATGCTTGGAATCCCGGTGGGTACGGTGAAATGGCGGGTCTCAGAAGCGCGTCGTGTCCTGAAACAGAAGCTGGTGACGTTCGGATATTCCAATGACTGACGACCGCATCGACAAGGCCATCGACCGCGCCGTGCAGGAGATGCTCGGTGCAGAAC
>JAIVJE010000496.1:3146-4364 GCA_020200195.1 Acidobacteriota bacterium
CACCGCTCGAGCCGGTCGGCTCGATCGACGTCACAACGGTCAGCGTCGAAGCGCTGGCATCGCCAGACATCGCCGTCGAATCACTGCCGCCGATAGCGCCCTTGAATGTTCAACCATTGCCGCAGCCTGGAGGCCGCGAATGAGGAGTCCGATGCTCAGACAATCCGTCATCGTCGCTGCGTTTGCCGCACTCATGTTCACGTCGCCGATCGTCGCTCAGCAGCCCGCGCCCGCCGCGCAGCAGCCGCCGGCGAAAGAGCTGCCGCCTCCCGCCGCCCAGGCCGCGCCAAAGCCCCCGCCCGAGGGGCAGCCGGTGAACGTGCGGATCGAGATCACGATCAGCGAAGCGACCGGTCCTGGCGACCCGGCCCGGAAGCTCGTCACGATGATCCTCGCGGATCGGCAGAATGGAAGCATCCGGACCAGCGGCTGGGTCCGCATGACACAAGAGCGCCGGGACGTCATGATCAACGTGGACGCCCGCCCCTTTCTTCTCAGGGATAACGCCATCCGCTTGGAGCTCGGACTGCAGTACCAACCGGCCGGATCGTCGCAGACGGCGACGAGCACCGATGTGGCGCAGACGGGGTTGAACGAACGGCTGAATACGATTCTCGAGTCAGGGAAGCCGCTGGTGGTGTCTCAGGCGTCCGATCCCGCCTCGGACCGCCGCATCAGCGTCGAGGTCAAGGCGACGATTCTGCGGTGACCTACCGTTTGGACGTCGCCACCCGGATAGCTTCCAGCGCTTCACCGGCTTTTGTGTTGGATGATGCATCCAGCTTGCCGGCGAGGCGCTGCGCCTCGTCTACGTGTTCGAGCGCGGCGCCTATGCTCCCTGCCGCGTCGTTCTTGCCAGCGTCCTGATACCGCTGCCGTATCCGCCGCAGCGGCGGCTTCGCCACCTCGAAGTGAGCGCTCGCATCGCCGAAGTTCACGTTGTACAAGCTGACGCGCGCCTCGAGGAGATGGCCGCGCGCTTCCGCGAGATCGAGATTCTCGCGAGACTCGTCGAGGGCTGACTGAAGCCTGACGCGCCCGGCCGAAGCCCAGGCAAAACCCAGTCCTACGCAGATGACGATCCCGAAAAAGACAGAGAGAATGAATTTTCCGGTGCGTGCCATAGCGCGATTGTAGTGCAGCCCGCGGAGGGAGTCGCGACAGCGTTTTGCAATCAGCGAGCGGGAGAGTGGAAGGATATCAGCGGGGTATTAATGG
>JAIVJE010000497.1 GCA_020200195.1 Acidobacteriota bacterium
AGCGCAGGGGCCCAGTACGACACCTCGTCGAAGAGATCGGAATCACTATTGTGCGCGCGCAAGATCGTCAGGACGAGGCCTTCGAGCAAGGGGCCGCGTTCCTCGGCGGCGACGGGACCCAGTTGTCGCTTAGCGGCGCGAGCCAGCCCTGGATCGACCCAATAGAGTTTCGGATGTTGCCTTTCTCGTACGCGCAGCTTCGCCTCGAATGCCGGCACGACCGTCGCCACCAGCGTGTCCTGGAGAATGCCGAGGTATCCCTCGATCGTCGTCCGTGCGGTGGCGGCATCGCGCGCCAGACCTGCAATGTTGATCACCTGTCCGTGGAACAACGCGGCCACGGGGAGAAACCGCAAGAACGCCGGCAGGTTGCGGACGAGCGCCTCGAGGCGAATCTCCTCGCGCACGTACAGCTGCACATAGGCTTCGAGTGCCGCGCGCGGATCGTCGGCCTGCCACACAACGGGGATGCTGCCGAAGCGCAACACACGAGCCAGATCGAAGTCCGCAGCCAATTCAGCAGGCACCAACGGACACATCGTCAGCAGCGCCGCGCGCCCAGCCAGGAGGTTCGTGTCGGCAGTCTTCAGCCGGCGCGGGCTCGATCCCAAGAGCACGAAGCGCCGGCGAGTGCCTTCAATCGCGCGGTGGACCTCGTTGAGGAGCGCAGGGACGCGCTGGACTTCATCGAGCACGACGACCCGGTGGGCCGGCAGCGTCCGCAGCTCGAGCGCGAGCAATGCGGGGTCGGCGAGCAGCGCGTGATACCGGCTCTCGTCGAGAAGGTCGATGATGTGCGCATCGGGGAAGGTCTCACGCGCCCAGGTGCTCTTGCCGACCCCACGCGCCCCGTACAGGAAGAAGCTGCCTTTTGGCGCGGTCAGAATCCGCAGATATCGGCAGGCTACCATGATGTAGTCATTTTACCATGCAAAATGACGGGATGGTTGCATAGGCACTTCGGGCCTACGCCCGCCGTCCTGGTCACATTCCGCGTCGGACGCAGACCTACCTTGGGTTCCCTTCGCGCGACTGGCTCCTATCGCTCAAGGAGCGAATGCTTGAAAACGTTGATGCGGTGGTAGTCCAGGTAGGCGTTCTGCTCCCGCGAAAACTCGCCGACACGCACGCCGGCATCGATGCCCCACGCATCGAGCAGCTTGTCTCGGTTCCGGCACGATGACCAGCTCCTGGTTTCTTGAGAACGTCATGTAGCCCTCACGCGCGTCACGCGACAAAATTCTTCGAGAACGGTGGTCCTGAACACGCCTTGACCACGCCGCGCTCTGACAAGCTGCTCCTTGAACGTTGGTCCGGTAATGCTTGCGTCCACAATCGCAGCCTCGACGTCCGCCGGCGCGGGCACGCTCTGAAGAACGGCGATCGTCGAGTACGCCTCCCAGTGCGCCGGACCGATGAGACCGATGTGTCGTATGGTGACTGGATGGATGACCAGCGGCTCCTCACCGTTGGCGTCGAGTGCTACGCGGGCCATCGCGGCGAGCAGACGCCACGCACACTGATTCTCGGAGACCGCCGCATCGCCGTCGTGGAGGTTGTCGATGCGTGGCTGGCACCGGACTACCGGTACTTCAAGCTGAGAGGTACAGACGGCGACACGTATCTGGTTCGCCACGATGAGCGTTCCAACAGCTGGGAGCTGACGATGTTCCGCGCGGAACGCAATGGCTGATGAACTGCGCCGGTACTACGTCAACCTCCGGAACGCGCCTCATGGCCCAATCCGCTGGACAGCTTCTGCCGATCTTGCCCCCGGTCATGCCTTCGGCCTTGTTGAGCTCCGCGTAGTCGGCGTAGATTGCCTTCTGTTCCGCCTCCGGCAAGGCCTTCCAGCGATCCGAACCGGGCAGGGCGGGGTTCGGCCCGTGATAAACCAGCAGCACGAATTTCATGTTCGTTCGTTCCTCCTCACCATCAATGACGGATCGAAAGGTGCGAGTGTGACCGCGAATGCGAACGACGTGTGACATCGATACAGCTCGAATCTCCCTCGCACGTCTGTCACACTTCAGACGTTCGATCCGTCATTACGACAGGGACTTTGACAGGGACACGGTGACTGATGGCGACAGGTGAGTGGCTCGCTGATCAATTCGAAGAACATCGGGCGCATTTGCGCACAATGGCGTACCGCATGCTCGGGTCGGCGAGCGAAGCGGAGGATGCCGTCTTCGGCATGACGTTCGACGAGATCGCGCCGATCGTCGACCGCTCCGCGGTTGCGGCGCGCCAGCTCGCCAGCCGAGCGCGTCGTCGCGTTCGGAGCAAAGCCCCGAGCTCGGACCGCGATTTGCGACAGCAGCGACGCGTCGTCGATGCGTTCCTGGCTGCCGTCCGCGAAGGCAACTTCGAGCATCTGGTTGCCCTGCTCGATCCCGATATCGTGCTGCGAGCCGATGGCGGTGCGCTGGCCAGCGCGTCACGGGTCGTGCGAGGCGCCAAGGCCGTCGCCGGACAAGCGGCGGCGTTCTCGAAGTTGGCTCTGTCCGATCAGATCGTCCTGGTGAAGGGCAATGTCGCCCTGCTGGAGCGACGTCCCGACGGTCGACTATTCGCCGTGATCGGCTTCACGATCGCCAACGGAAGAATCGCCGAGATGAACATCCTCGCGGACCCGGATCGACTCCGCAGGCTCGATCTCTCAGCGATCGAACGCTGAGCGGCATTTACTTCCGCTCGCTGGAGATCCGTCGGGGAACGGGGGAAGATGATCGAGGCGCGGCGAGATCGGGGATGAGCGCCGGCTCCTTCACTTTGAGCCAGGCGAGCAGGACGCTCTCGCCGATGGCGGTTGCGTAGTGCTTGTAGGTGTCCCCGATCCGCTTCGGCTCGTCTTTAGAGGAGGTCCCATTGGACTGGAACAAATGGGTTCGGCATCCACCGCTGGCTGTCCATTGCCTTTACGGTGACCGTCATCGCCAACTTCATCGCCCTAGCACAGGGAGGTGGGATGCCTCCGTCCTGGGTGACCTACTCGCCGCTGATCCCGCTCGCCTTGCTCCTGTTCACCGGTCTGTACTTGT
>JAIVJE010000202.1 GCA_020200195.1 Acidobacteriota bacterium
GCTGTAACCGGGATTCCCATCATCCTTGCCGCCGGTGATGAGGATGACCACCGTATTCCGGCAACTCCGGTTAGCCGCGGTGTCCGCCGCCATAGCTGCGGCGGCCGCCGTCTTCGCGTCGGCGAGCGCAAGGTCTATCGGCCGGTCGTTGTACCCGACATCTCCGGCGCCAGCAGGAATCAGTCCCAGACTGTGTCCGACGGGCCGATTGACGATGGTGAGAACGCTCGTCGACGTCCCCGAGGCGGGCGTGACCATCACCGTGCCCGCCGGGGCCGTGCCCTGCGCGTAGCTCGCGGCCGCGACGCTCGGCGCGTAAATGCCGTACTTGCCAAGTCCGCCGGCCGCGCACGGCACCGCGTCGCCCCACAGGAGTTGTGAACCGTCGGACACCTGCACAGGCTTGTCGCACGCGGGCGAAACGCGCCAGGCCGGCGAGCTCTGACGCAGCCGGATCAGCCCCCACCGGTAGGAGCTCCCCGCGTTGTCGGCGACTGCCGCAGCGATGCCCTGCTTCGCAATCGCGTGCCGCGTCGGATCCATGAATGCGAGGTCCGCCGGGGCGTTCGATGTCAACGGCGCCGCAGGGTCCCAGACAGCGGCGGACGCGACGATGCTCCCTGCCGCGTAACGGCCGGGGGATGCGGCGTGGGTCAGGTTACGAAAAACGCGCCGATAGGTTTTCGTCGTACCCGAGTTGATCCCCGGGAACGCGTTCATCACAAGAGGGTCGGCGGTCGTCGAGTAGAAACCGGGATCGTAAAAATTGCCGCTGCCATCCTCGAGCATCTGAAGCGACGTATCCACGACGATGATGACGGTTGGGGGCACGCGCTTGGCGAAGAGCAGCGGATCGAGCTGCGCCGAGGCGGTGACGGACCACCACATAATCGCGAAGAGGCTCAGGAGGGTGGCGGGCCAGGGTTTGGGGTGTCGCATTACTGCACCGTTATCCGCGTGTTGTCGAGGCTCTTGCCCGGCGTTTGGACGGCCGCCTTGCGTGCCCGCTGGTTCAGCTCTTCCTGTCCGCGCTGCGCGATCTGTCCGCGCTCGATTTCCGTGCTCGACGTGCGCGCCACCGTCACCTCGATGATCTTGCGCGTCCCGCTGGGTCCGATCGCCTCGGCGTGCAGCGTGACGGTCCCGTTGCCGTCGGACGCCGCGTTGGAGTCGGTCTCCGCGGGATCGTCAGCGATCCACACGGCCACGTACATCGGGCTGTCGATTTGTCCGTTCGGCAGCATCTCGGACATCGGGCCCCACGCAAACAACTTCCACTGCGGATTGTTGGCACCCCAGAGGTTCACCGCGTCGCTCTCGGCCTGCAGTTGCCCGGTGGCGGTGTTCGTGCCGCAGCAGAGCGTGACGGTTCCGCCGCCTGGCAGCTGTTTACTCTCCGTCATCGAGCCATCCACGAACGATGACTGAACCGTGCCGCCAAGAATGTCGTTCCAGCGCGGCACCATCAGCAGGTCCTGCACGACGCGTTCGACCGCGGCGTCCGCCGCATACAGCGCTTCCTGGCTGTTGCGATGGTTGTTGGCGATCATTGTTTCGGTGTTGCTGACCATGATGACGGCGGCGCCAAGGGCGGTCAGCAGCATCATCGACATCAGCGCGATGATGAGCGCCGTCCCCTCTTCATTCGCCAGCCGCGCGTGAATCCTAGTCATGGTGGCGGTCTTAGCGGGTAAGGTTCAGGTTGCGAGGGGTGACTTCAAACCGCACGAAGTAGTCCGGCAATAACCGGCCACCGCCGTCGGACGTACCCGGGTTGGCAAAGAGCGCGGTGTTCTGGCCGCGTAGCGCGGCTGACGCGGCCTGCATGCGCAGCGTGACGCGCACCTTCCTGACACGCAGCAGATCGGCGTCGAACTCGTTCGAGCCGCCGCCGCACCAGGGGCCGTCGGTCAGCATCGCGGCGCTCAGTGAGGCGAGGGATCCTTCGTCAGCCGTCAGAACCGGCAACGCCGCCTGGGCGCCCGTGGCGTCATACAGACAGTTGGCGATTCCAGCCGGCGGCTTCGGCAGCTTGGGCGGATTGACGTCTCCGAAGTACTCGAACTGCAGGCCGACCAGATTGTCGACGATCGGGAGGTCAGCGGCCGCCCCGTCGTACTTCATCAACTGGTTGGTCGTGGCGTTGCGATAGTAGGTGTTGCTGACGATCTGCGTGATGGCGGACCCGGCTCCGTACTCGTGGTTCAGGTCCTGGCCGTTGTGCTGCAAATGCCCGGCGTCGTCCTGAACCTGGGTGATGGTGAACGTGTCGAAGTAGCCGGTCGAATCGAAAATGATGACGACCATCCCCTCCTGGAACCCGCACAGCTCCTGTCCCTGAGGACAGTTCGGCTGGTCGGTCACCTTCAACTCCGCGGACACCTGGGGCATCGAGGCGCTCAGGCTCGCCTGGGAATAGGAGTTCGGAATGTAGGCGAGCGTGATCGCGTCAGGCCTGAAGACCGTCGATGCGTCGGGACTGGCCAGCCCCGTGCGACGGGGCAGGATGGGGGCGAAGAAGTTGATGAGCGACCCGGTGGTCGCGCCCTGATACGGCCCGGCCCCGGCCATCAGCAGTTCCCTGAACAGCGTGTCCGCGGCGACGCGCATGCGCTGCTGCATGTCCGACGCTTCCGGCTGCGCCTGTGCGGTGCCCTGGGCCGGATTCACCAACCCGAAGATGGCGCCGGTCACGGTGAGCATGATCGCGCTGGAGACGAGCAGCTCCACCAGCGAGTACCCGCCCTGCGAGGCGATTCGGGTGCGTACGCTCATGACGCTTTCCTGGTCTTGACGCTGACGAGCAGCGCGTCTCCCGCCATCCGCGTCCGCGTGAACTGGGAGGCCGTACGGGCCTGCTCGTTCGACAGCGGCGAGACGAGCACCTGGATCACGATGGTGTTATTGGGGTTCGTCGGCAGTGGCTGAATTGCCCAGCGACGCACGTACATTGCGGTCGCCGGCGGGGTCTGACCGGTGCCGACCCATGCGCCGGTCGCGTCGAGGAAGTCCACGAAGCCCGGCGCGTTCTGCTCGAGCTGTTGGAATTGGATTTTGCCGGCGCCATTGATCGTCATCGACTTCGACTTGTTGTTGCGTGTCACCGTCAGCGTGACGGGCGTGGCGATCGTCTGCGCCACGTTCGTCACCACGTTGTAGGCCGTTCCGTCCGGCCGAAACTCGAGCACGGACGAGGCGACGGTGGCCCCGCTGGGCAGCGTGCGCACGGGGCCGTCGTGATTCGGTCGCGTCATCACGTCCGTGTCGGCCGGGAACGGATACGCGGTCAGCAGGCAGCGGTTTGTCGCGGCGTCGGCGGTCGTGTTGAGAAGTTCGACGGTTCGGTAATAACCGGTGGCCGGGCAGTTCAACCTGACACGTAGGATGCGGTTGGCTGATACCGCCTTCAACCGCGCGCTTTGGAGCTCACGCTCCAGTTCACGGGCGGCCGCATTGAGCTTCGAGCCCTCGGTCACGTCTGTCAGGATGGGGACGGTGACCGCCATCAATGTGGCGGCGGTCGCGACGGTGAGCATCAGCTCCGTCAGCGAGAAACCGCGGTCCGAGAGACGTGTAAAACCCATGACGACTTACGGTTGAGCAATGGCGGGGCCATTAGGGAGATCCCGAAACCTTCGTGGCTCTAACCGCAGGTAGGGCGGCAGGTTAGGTCATAGCCTCGCGCGCGACCTGTTCGCAGGCGAACACTCCGGCTGTGCTGATTTGAGACCTCCCGTGACGGTTTGGACAAGCTTCCAGCCTCGCTTCCAGCTTCCCAAAAGTGCCTATCGTCACTTCCAGGGGAGCTGGTAGCTGGTAGCTGAAATCTACATTCCGTACAGCCCTGCGTACCAGGAGACGATGCGATCGCCGACGAGCGACGCCACCAGGCCTCCGAGGGCGAGGAACGTGCCGTAGGGCAATGCCTGCTTCATGCCTCCCCGTCCCGACAGGATGACCAGCATGCCGATCACCGATCCGGCGACGGACGAGAACACGAGCGCGACCAGCACGAGTTTCCAGCCGAGGGATGCGCCGATCATCGCCAGCATTTTGACGTCGCCGCCGCCCATACCCTCCTGGCCGGCGTAGCGATAGTACGCCTCGCCAATCAGCCACAGGACACCGCCTCCGACGAGCGTGCCGATCAGCGCGGCTTCGATCCCCGGCGGCACCACGGTGCTGAACAACAGGCCGGCACCGATACCAGGCAGCGTGATCACGTTTGGCAGGAGGTGGTGCTCGAGGTCGATGGCGAACAGCACGATCAGCGCGCACGCAAACAGCAGTCGGACCACCAGGAGGGCGCTCCAGCCAAACACCGCGTAGTGCGTCAGGAATATGACAAGCGTGATCAGTTCAACGACGGGGTAGCGGATGGAAATACCGGCACCGCATCCCCGGCAACGCCCCCGCAGCACGGCGTAACTGACGAGGGGAATATTGTCGAACCAGCGGAGGGCGTAGCCACAATGCGGGCATCTCGATCCCGGGCTGACGATCGAGACATGTTTCGGGATCCGGTGGATGCAGACATTGAGGAAACTGCCGACGGCGAGGCCCAGGCAGGACAGCGCGAACACACCAATGACGTCCGGCGACAGTCCCACAGCCATCGCGTCCGGCATCAGGGCAACGCCCGCCGCTTCGGCATCGGGAACAGCTTCGACGCGGATGACACGGCCACGGTTCCGGATCCCGGGTCGAGATCGTAGGGCGTGCCCGTCGGATCGAGCGGAATCTCCCTCAACACCCCTCGTCGGATGAACTCCTGCCACGAATAACGTCCGTCGGCTGGTGGAGGGGACGCGCGGACGAGCGCCTGGAGCGCATCGATCTGGTCGAGGGCATCGAGTTGCGCGAGCCCCCGCCGCGCGGTTTGCTGCAGCCACGATTCCTGTGCGCGGAGGATTTGCTGCCACAGGAACCGCGCCGAGGCGCGGTCACCCCCCTGTGTCAGCATCGTGGCAGCGACCGGTTCGAGCCAGTTGGGTGCCTGCGGCTGCGAGGCCGCGAGCCGGAACCAGCGTGCCGCGGCCTCGAGATCTCGCAACTGCCAGTAATAGACGAACGCGATGTCGTGATAGTACTGCCACTTGGTTGGCTGCGCCGCGATGCCTTTTCGCAGCAGCATGATCGCCTGATCCGGACGGCCCGGCCCGCCGGGGTACGCCTCGCTCAGGAAGATCGCGCCGAAGCGATAGGCAATCGTGAAGTACGGATCGAGCACGGTCGTGAGGTCCAGCAGCGGATACAGAAGGTCGTACTT
>JAIVJE010000498.1 GCA_020200195.1 Acidobacteriota bacterium
GTCGGAAAGGTGACTGAGCAGCTTACTGGTTAGCGTTACGTCGATCCACAGATGGGTGGAGCGACAGCCATCGTCGAAGCCGTACGGCTCAGGCGCCGAAGTGTTGGCTGCGATCTCAACTCGCTCGCCGTGTCATCGCCCGCGTGAAAAGGACGCTGCTCAACGGGAACGAACGTGAATCCATCGAGCGTTGGGCCAAGGAAGTTGTCCCGTCGCTTTTGTACTCGGAAACTCCGGATGATCTCGCAGAAGTGATCTGTCCACGTCGAACAAAGAATCTCACGCTGCCTGTGGCGCGGCCGATCAAAAAAGTAATGGCACTCGCGTTGTTCAGTCTCGACGACACTCTGCCGAGTCGGAACGCCAGGGCTTTCGTGCGTTGTGCGCTCCTCAACGTTGGGCAATGGGCCCTAAACGGTCGGAAGCGGCGGACGTCTGCAGCAGACTTTCGAAATAAGCTTGCGGCAACGCTGCAGGAGATGCTCAATGGCCTCAGCGAATTGGCGGAACAGCTCGGCAAGAACGCGGTGAACCCTGTTTTGATAAACGATTCGGCGGAGACCTTAGACAAGTACGAACCGTTCACGTCCGAAAAGGCAGCGTGTGCGGTCAGCAGTCCACCCTATCCCGGAATCCATGTCCTGTATCACCGCTGGCAGGTTGATGGCCGCCGTGAAAGCAACGCGCCGTACTGGCTCGCCAACTGTCAGGACGGCGAGGGCGCATCGTTTTACAACTTTGCAGACCGTCGCGTCGAAGCGATCGACATGTATTTCGCCGCGTCCCTGCGCACTTTGAATGGAATACGGAAGGTGCTCGAAAACGGCGCGCCGTTCATCCAAATGCTGGCGTTCAGCGATCCTGTCAATCACTTGCCGCGATACCTGGAAAACATGCGAGCCGCCGGTTTCGAGGAAGTGCTTCCTGCCGGGACTGCCCGCATTCAGCGCCACGTCCCGAGCCGTCGGTGGCACGCCACTATCAAGGGCGAACTTAATGGCGCACGCGAAATCGTTCTCGTTCATCGGGCTGTCTAATCGCCAGCTACCGCGAGATCTGCATCAGGTTAAGAAGCGTCATGGAGACCCTATGGATCTCGAACCGCTGTTCGGGCGGGGTCGGCTGCCTCCCCTGTGAATCGTCCTCCTGCGCCGCCGGCAACACCGGGCCCGCGAACTTCTGCGCGTACTGGTACATCTGATACAGGTGGTACGCGACGTGTGAGGTGTATTTCAAAAGCCGCGTCTGGACTCGTTCTCGGACAACTTTCTTGCGACAAGGTGCTTTCGGAACGCTTCGAGCGCCACCATGTCCTTGTTGATCAGGAGCGTCAACGGCTGTTTGTCGGTCGGCTCCTGGTAGGCGCCAGCATCCTCCGCCGTCCAGTCCTCGCCGCCGAAGCACGTGCCGTTGTCCCAATTTTCGCGCTCGACGTACTTGAGATCGTACGGCGGACGTCGTGACGCGCCAGTTGGAACCTTGCCGTCAATCATGCGCGGCTCGGGTTTGACGCGTTCCGGCTTCTCAGCCACCACGGCGTCGAACGCGGTGGTCAGGGTCTTTCCATCCGGGCCGGTCGCCACGATCTCGAACCGTATTTCCTCGCCGACTTGCGCGTCCGGCGTCAACGACAGCAAAACGGAGAAGCGACCCTTGTAAGGCTGCGAGAACGCCGTCGGAAGCCCGGTGCGCGAAGCCGTGAGGCACGTCGCCTTAAAGGTCCACCTGGGCGACGGAGCCAGCGCCAGGTCGTCCTTGCCATTCCAGCGAACGCGCACATGGGTATCAGCACCACCCGTCCAGAGACCTACGGAATTTGGGTGGCGGCTGATTTGTACATCCCCAAAAAGAGGGGTAATCAGCGACTTGCAGTCGAGAGTCAGGCCGCGCTAAAGCCGGACACCACATCAGTCCGGCTAACGCCGGACACTACTACTTATCGCGTATCGCCTGGACGTGGCACCAGCCGTTTCAGCTCCTCGAACCAGTTGACGACGAGGTTCAACTCCGTCACGGTGCCGACCTCCAGGCGATCTTGGAGAGCGATGAAACTTCCATCCGGTAAGGGCTGATATCGGCGGGTGTCCGGGCGATCGAACACCACCGCAGGCGCACCGATCGACACGGACTCGGCGGCTGCAACGCTGACGGCCACCAACTGCGGACCGCGGCTGTAGTAGATCGTACGTCCATCGTGTGACCACTCCGGCGCCGTCCCACCGCCGACTGACACTTGCGTTTTGTGGTCCATCCGGGGATATGGCTGGAGGAAGACTTCGAACTGTCCGGTCTCGCTGCTCGCGTATGCTAGCCAGCGACCATCAGGTGAGATGACTGGGTAGCTTTCGGATCCCTGTGCCTTTGAAATCTGCTCAGCCTCGCGTCCGCCGCTCAAGCGTAAACGCCATAAGTTGACCTCGCCTCCTTTGAATCGAGCGAACACGAGTTCCTTGCCATCGGGCGTGAACGCGGGCATGGCCTTTTCTCCCGGCGCGTTCAGCAATAGCTCCGGCGGAGAGACGCCGTCGGCCGGCTGCCAGTAAATGGGAAAGTCGCCTAACAACGAAACGAACGCGATGCGCCTGCCGTCCGACGTCCAGGCGGGGTACACAGGGTACCTCGGGTCCCCGTCCGGCAGCTTCATCCGCGTGTGGCGCACCAGGTCGTAAACCCACAGCGAACCGCCCCACGTCGTCGCGGCCAGTCGCAGCCCGTCGGGTGACACTCGTATGCGACCGAAATAGTCTGGCTCCAGCGGAAGAGGCGAGACAGTGTTCTTCTGAACGCGGACGAGTCGGGAGCTCGTTCGCGAACTGCCGTTCACCGGTCCTCTGGTATAGACGAGCGTCCCTGAGTCTGCAAAAGCGATCGCCGCTTCTCCATGCCCCGTGACGCTCACATCGTCCAGAAGCGCCACGGCGGCGCCGGTGGTGACATGTCGCTGCGGGTCGAATGGCACCGCCATAGCTGTGCCGTCCTCGCGGAGGTATATCACGTGGCCAGTGGGCACGTACCTGGCCTCCATCCCTGTGAATC
>JAIVJE010000203.1 GCA_020200195.1 Acidobacteriota bacterium
GCTCTGGCTGATGCCGCGGACTTCTCCGGCCAACCCAACCTCACCGAACATCGCGGTGCCGGTCCTGATCGGCCGATTGCGCACGCTGGACGCTACCGCGGCGACAATCGCCAGGTCGGCGGCGGTCACCGATCTGGCCGGCGCGCTGATCGGCGGCGCCATCGGGCTGGGCCTCGCGAAAACAATCGGCGCAGCGCTCTTCTGGGCGGACACCGCGGATCCTCGCGTCGTGTTCCTGCACAGCTTCATCCTGCTGGTGTTCCCCTATCTCGGTCTCGTGATGGGCGCGCGAAAGTCCGAGTGGCTGGAGCCTGGGCGTATCGCCGCGCTGTTCCGTAATGCCGGCCCGCAGAAGCGCTACCGGATTCTCGACACGAGCGTCATCATCGACGGGCGTATTGCCGACGTGTGCGAGACCGGCTTCCTCGATGGGACGCTCGTCATTCCACAGTTCGTCCTGAAGGAATTGCAGCTCGTCGCCGATTCGGCGGATTCACTCAAGCGCAATCGCGGACGGCGCGGTCTGGACATCCTCCAGAAGATTCAGAAGATGTCCGGAGTCGACGTGATGATTTCAGATATCGATTTTCCGGAAGTGCGGGAAGTCGATCTGAAGCTGATCGAGCTCGGCCGGTCGCTGCCGGGCAAAATCGTGACGAACGACTTCAACCTGAACAAGGTTGCACAGCTCCGCGGCGTGGACGTGCTGAACATCAACGAGCTGGCCAACGCGCTGAAACCCGTCGTGCTTCCCGGCGAGTTCATGAAGGTCTTCATCCTGAAGGAAGGCAAGGAATACAACCAGGGCGTCGCGTATCTGGACGACGGGACGATGGTGGTGGTCGATAACGCGAGGCGGATGATCAGCCGGAACATCGACGTGGTCGTCACAAGCGTCCTGCAGACGACAGCCGGCAAGATGATCTTCGGCCGCTACATCGAGAGCGGCTCGGGCACTCCGATCCCGGCGTCTTCGCCGCCGCCAGCGCCGGCCGCGCGCATGCAGAATGCGAAATGAGAGCTCCGGCTTTCATTTCTGGCGGACGGTCTTCTACCTGATTCCGGCCGTCAGTCTTTACACCATCGTCCTGGGTACCGCGTCGCTGCTCTCCACGGTGTTCGATGCGTCCGGGGACTTTGGCCATCGCTGCGCGCGCGCATGGGCGCGGTGCATTCTGCGAACTACCGGCGTACGCGTCCAGGTGTCGGGCATCGAGCGGCTCGAGCCGGGCCGCAGCTATGTATTCGCGTCCAACCATCAGAGCATCTACGACATTCCGATCATCTTCGCGTCGCTGCCGCTGCAGCTGCGTATCATCGCGAAGGATTCGCTCGGGCGCATCCCGTTTCTCGGATGGCATCTCCGGCGCACCGGCCACTTGCTGATCGATCGCAAGAATCCTGGCGCCGGCATCGTCAAACGCATGGCAACGCTCGTCAGCTCGGCGCGGTCGCTGATTGTCTTTCCTGAGGGCACGCGAAGCATCGATGGCACGGTCGCGCGCTTCAAGGGGGGCAGTTTCCTGCTCGCGATTGACTCGCATCTGCCGGTGGTGCCGGTCAGTGTGGCGGGCAGCCGATATGTCATGAAGAAGGGGCGGCTCATGGTGTGCCCCGGCGAGGTCAGGCTGACCATCCACCAGCCCATCTCGACTGTGACCGTCGGCCGCCAGGATGCGCGAGGTTTTGCCGAGCACGTGCGGGAGGTCGTTCGAGCGGGTGTCGATGAACCGGTTTCGTCCTGACTCCTTGGTATAATCGTCGTTTGACCTCAGCCCGCAAGTTCCCATCCATGCACGTCACGGCGATCATCGCGGCGGCCGGCGCCGGCCGGAGACTGGCGGCCGACGTGCCCAAACAGATGCTCGAGGTGGGCGGTCAGACGATCCTGCAGCGCAGCGTGGCCGCGTTTACTGCACACCCGCGCGTGACAGATGTGATCGTGGTGCTGCCGAACGAGGTCGCTGCGGATCCACCCGCCTGGCTGAATGACGTTCGCGTCGTGACCGGGGGGACGCGGCGCCAGGACTCGGTTGCCGCGGGCGTGGACGCACTGCGCGCGGACGCCGAGATTGTCCTCATCCACGACGCGGCGCGTCCGTTCGTCAGCGCCGCGCTGATCTCGCGCGCCATCGATGCGGCGGCGACGCACGGTGCGGCCATCGCTGCGGTTCCGGTGACCGACACCGTCAAGCGCGTGCAAGGCTCGGAGGAGATGCCGGCCGTCGCGGAGACCCTGGCGCGCGACACGATCTACCTGGCACAGACTCCACAAGCGTTCACGAGCCGCGTCATCCGCGAGGCGGTGGCACTCGGCCGGTCCGGCGTCGACGCCACCGACGAATCGGCGCTCGCCGAACGCGCTGGCCACTCCGTCCGCATTGTCCCGGGGGAACCCGGCAACGTGAAAATCACGACCGCCGCGGATCTCGATGCGGCCCGCCGGTCTCTGACAGCGATGCCGCGCGTCGGCACCGGGTACGACCTTCACCGGCTCGTCGACGCCCGGCCGTTGGTGCTCGGCGGCGTGACCGTCCCATCGGAGCGGGGGGCGCTGGGGCACTCGGACGCCGACGTGATCTGCCACGCGGTGACCGACGCCGTCCTCGGCGCAGCGGGTGCAGGCGACATCGGCCGGCACTATCCCGACACCGACGGCCGGTGGAAAGACGCGTTCAGCCTTGACCTCCTTCGGGACGCGGTGCAGCACATCCGACGGCTCGGATTTGCGATTGAGAATGTCGACGTCACCGTCCTGCTGGAGCGGCCGAGGATTTCGGCGCACGTCGCCCAGATCGCGGCGTCGCTTGCCAGTGCGCTCGGTGTGGAGCCGGAACGCGTGAGCGTCAAGGGAAAGACGAACGAGGGAATGGACGCGATCGGCAGAGGCGAAGCCATCGCGGCGCACGCGGTCGCGTTGTTGAGGCGAGCATGAGGTCCTTAGCGGAGGAAACGGAGGGCACCGAGACGATCACCACGGAGACACGGAGACGCGCCCTCCGTCCTCTCCGTGATCTGACAGCGCTCCATAC